>NZ_JBMXHE010000062.1:0-36511 GCF_053987695.1 Palaeococcus sp. (in: euryarchaeotes) | reverse complement strand
TTCATGATGACCGATGCAGTCAAGCAGGTTGCGGATGAGTTCCCTGATCAAAAGTTCGCTATAGTTGATGGGTTCATTCCAAACAAAACAAATGTCGTCAGCATTCTCTTTAAGGAAAACGAAGGTTCAGCTTTAATCGGAGCTCTCTCAGGCTTAATTGCGGCAAACGATGGTAAGGATACGGTGGGTATTGTCCTTGGTATGGAAATTCCGGTTCTCTACAAGTTCGAGGGTGGTTATAGATTCGGTGTCTCATGGGCCGAAGACTACTACAAGCAGAAGACGGGCAAAGATGTTAACATCAACATATTGCACACGTACACGGGTTCATTCACGGATCCTGCGAAGGGTAAGACTGCCGCTCAGGCACAGCTTCAGCAAGGGGCTTGGGTCATATACCAGGTGGCAGGTGCTGTGGGCCTTGGTGTCTTTGAAGCTGTCAGCGAAAACTTGGAGAGTCAGGGAAAAACTATGGGGCCACCATTTGCCGTCGGTGTTGATTCAGCCCAAGACTGGATTAAGCCCGGTGTTATAATAGCCTCAATGATGAAGCGTGTTGATGTTGGTGTTTACAGAGCCGTTGAAATGGCAGTGAAGGGCAACTGGAAGGGCGGCATAATGGAGCTTGGATTAAACGAGGGCGGTGTTGGAGTAAGCACCATTGAAGACGTTAAGGAAATGTTCAACTCACTTCCCGAAGACACCAAGAAGCAGAAGCTTCAGGAGCTTGGATTCACAAGCGAAGACGAATTATTTGCAAAGCTTGAACAGACAAGAAAGCAAATTCCAGACTGGATCTGGGACGCAGTGAAGGAGCTCGAAGGCAAGATTAAGAGCGGTGAAATAAAGGTTCCGGCTGCAATGGATAAGGACACTATAGAAAAGATTAGAGCAGCCAAGGACTGGAAGGAAATGATGCAATACGCTTGAGTCCTCTCTTTTTTATTTACTCTTGGAGGGATGCTTATGGAAGAGAAGCCACTGATAGAGATGAAGGGAATCGTCAAGGTATATCCAGACGGAACCAGAGCTTTGAAAGGAGTGGATTTCTCGGTTAAAAAAGGTGAGATACACGGTTTGTTGGGAGAGAATGGAGCGGGTAAAACAACTTTAATGAAGATCCTCTCGGGTATGTTGAAACCCACGGATGGTAGAATTTATATTGATGGTGAGGAAGCCGCTTTTAAGAGTCCTGCTGATGCATTATCAAAGGGCATAGGTATAGTCCACCAGCATTTCACGCTGGTTGATGTTTTTGATGCTCTTCACAATATAATTCTGGGAATGGAGGGACATGGGCTCTTCTCCAAGATCGATGTTGGGAGAGCCAAAAGGAAGCTCCAAAAGGTTATGGATGAGCTGAACTTCCAGGTGCCCCTTGACGTGCCTGTGGAAAACCTCCCCGTTGGAGTCCAGCAGAGGATTGAAATTTTAAAGATGCTCTACAGAGATGTTGATGTTCTTATATTGGATGAGCCTACGGCAGTCCTAACACCCATTGAGGTCAAAGAGCTCTTTAGAGTTTTGAATACACTAAAGGAGCAGGGAAAAACCATAATTTTTATCAGTCATAAACTTAGAGAAGTCATGGAAATAACCGATAGGGTAACGGTTTTGAGAAAGGGAGAGTTGATAGGAAGCATAAACACAAGCGATGCAACTCCCCAGATCCTTGCCAGGATGATGGTGGGTAGGGAAGTTGTTCTGAGAATTCAAAAGCCCCCCAAGGAAGCCGGGGAACCCATTCTGGAAGTTAAGGACTTGTGGGTAGTTGGAGACAGGGGAGAAAAGAGTGTTAAAGGACTAACATTTGAGGTTAGAGCAGGAGAAATTTTTGGAATTGCGGGTGTTGAGGGTAATGGGCAAACAGAGCTTATTGAAGCTCTTACGGGCTTAAGACACGTTGAAAAAGGTAAGGTGCTTCTAAATGGAAAAGATATAACGGAAAAGCCCCCCAAAGAGCTCTATGATCTGGGAATAGCCCATATACCTGAGGATAGAACTAATATGGGCTTGATACTCGATATGAGCGTTGCCGAAAATGCCATCCTTGGACTTCAATGGAAGGAGGACTTCAGAGGCCCCCTGGACTCGATAAGGTGGGTGAATGTTAGGAAGCATTCGGAGGAGCTCGTGAGGGAGTTCGAGATCGTAGTCCCGGGCATAGACGCTCCTTTAAGGAGCCTGAGCGGCGGCAATCAGCAAAAGCTCATAGTAGCCAGAGAGGTCAGCAAGAAGCCCCTTCTCATTATAGCTTCCCAACCAACGAGGGGTGTGGATGTTGCCTCCACCGAATACATTAGAAACTATTTGATAAAGCTTAGAAATGAAAACAAGGCGGTTTTACTTGTTTCGGCGGATCTCGATGAGGTAACACAGCTGAGCGATAGAATGGCTGTTATGTATGAGGGAGAATTCGTGGGCGTTGTGAAGCCCGAAGAGGTCACAGAGGAACAGATCGGTCTGATGATGGGAGGTATCCGCATATGAACGGGAAAAACTTTCTAAAACCCTTCATGGAGAGTATAATCGCGGTTACAATCGGAGTGCTGGTAGGTGCCATAGTGCTTGCTTTTTCAGGCTACAGTCCATTGGAGGCTTATAAAGCACTTTTGGATGGAGCACTCGGTTCAAAGTACGGTATAGCATTGACCTTAAGCTCCGCAACACCAATAATGCTGACCGGCCTGACCTTTGCAATAAGCGCCAGAACGGGCATTTTTAACATAGGAGCCGAAGGAACAGTGTACTTTGGTGCAATAGCTGCAATAGCCTTTACAGCAGCTTTTGCAAATCCTCTGATGGGTCTTTTGGGAGGGATACTCTTTGGGGCTGCTTGGTCCCTTCCCGCGGCATTTTTAAAAGTCTACCGCGGGGTTCATGAAGTCATATCCACAATCATGCTGAACTGGATTGCCTTTTTCGGGGCGTTGTATATTGTCCTAGGGCCCCTTGCCAATCCCAACGACCCAAATAAAACAATATCCGTGCCCGAGAGTGCCAGGCTTGGGTTGATATTAAAGGAGACGGACCTATCCTGGGGATTTGTTATAGCGGTTATAGCGGCACTTTTAAGCTACTACCTTCTATGGCACACCGTCCTGGGTTATGGGATGAGGGCAAGTGGATACAATGAGAGGGCATCTAAATATGGCGGAATTAATCCCAAATTGGCAATCATATGGTCATTTGTGATTGGAGGCATTATGAGCGGTCTTGCCGGTGCCGTGGAAGTCATGGGAAGACCTCCGAGCTATGCGATAAGTCAGGGAATGGCTAATATACACGGATACGGTTTCGATGGGATAGGCGTCTCATTGGTGGGAAGAAACCACCCATTGGGCATAATTTTAAGCGGTATATTCTTTGGAATGCTCAAAGCCGGGGCAACATCAATGCAGATTGAAGCGGGGGTTCCTCTTGAAATGGTCAAAGTCGTTCAGGGTATAATCGTGGTTGCCGTTGCTGTTCCTGGATTATGGGATCTGGTTAAGAACCTCTTCAGGAGGGGAAGGCAATGAATGCCCTTGATATGGTAATTTTCAATTTAATGGGTGCTTTGACCGCCATGGTGCCCCTTGTATTGACAAGCGTTGGAGCTGCTGTTAGTGAGAGGGCGGGCGTCGTCAACATTGGATATGAGGGAATCCTCCTAATGTCCGCCTTCTTTGGGGCGATTTTTGCTGAGATGGGAGGCAATGCATGGATAGGTATGCTGGGCGGGGCTTTCATAGGCATGCTCTTTGGGATGCTTCACGGCGCTATAACGGTCTATCTCAAGGGAGACCACATAATTCCGGGCATAGGTATAAACCTGCTGGCACTTGGTGTAGTTGCCTTTGGAATTACTGCCGTCTGGGGAACCGCGGGTCAGCATCAAGTTGCAATTAAAATGGCAAAGTGGTACACTCCATATGGTCCCGTGAGCCCCATGATATTCATTACAATATTGATAACCCTAGTGACCCATTGGGTTCTATTCAAAACTCCCCTCGGGCTTAGAATTAGATCCGTGGGCGAGAATCCCGAAGCGGCAGATGCTCTTGGAATAAATGTGGAGAAGTATAGGTTCTGGGCCACGGTCTATGGAAGTCTCTTGGCCGGACTTGGAGGGGCATATTTAAGCGTGGATTGGCTTGGAACCGTGACCAAAGATATCTCTTCGGGGAGGGGTTTCATAGCCCTAGCAAATATGGTCTTCAGCGGCTGGAACCCGATCAACGCCCTCTTTGGAGGTTTTCTATTTGGATTCTTTGATAACCTCTCAATATGGGTGAGAACAAACCCATCGGTTCAGAATATTGTACCATGGCAGTTCGTGGCAACACTCCCCTATATTGTGACTATAGTTATAGTTGCAGGGGTTATAGGAAAGGTCAGACCGCCGAAGGCAGATGGAAAGCCCTATAAGAGGGAGTGACTAACGTTTTATTTTTACATTTATGACATAAATCTCTCCCTCTTCCCTTACGTATCCCTTTTTTAGAGCGTATTCAAGAAGAGGCCTGAGCTCTATGAATTTCAAGCCATAATTGTTTGCCTTGTTGACGATTTGAGGCCAGTATGCATTCTCCCCTAAATCATCAATCAGCTTTAACAATGCCATAAGTTTTGGACTTTTGGCCATGTCATTCACCTAAACACTTCATCAATGTAAATATGTAAGAAGAAGTAATTAAAGGTTTTGGATGGGATTCAGCAGACTCTTGGAACGGGGTCACCCAGGGGCGGCTCCAAAAATCTTTTGCCCCCTATTCCCGTCTCAAGGATAACCTTTCCCCTGTACTTTTCCATGACCTCCCCTATGATGGCGGCATCCTTCCCATGCTTTGTTCTCCTCATCGCCTTTAGAGCATCTTCCGCATATTCCTTTGGGACGATCATGACAACTTTCCCCTCATTGGCCACATCGTAGGGACTTATGCCAAGCATGTCACTGGCGGCTTTAACCTCTGGTTTTATGGGTATTTCACTCTCCTTCACGAGTATTCCAACGTTTGCCTTATTCGCCATCTCATTCAGAGCATTGCTGAGCCCGCCACGCGTGGGATCCTTCATGGCATGGATGTTCTCCCACCCTATTGCCCCGGCAACTGCGTTGACCACGTCCCATATCGGTGCGACATCGCTTTTAAGCTCGGTCTCAAAGGCAATCCCTTCACGGTGGCTCATTATCGCTATGCCGTGATCTCCGAGGGTTCCACTTACGAGAACGGCATCTCCCACAAGAGCCCCGGCATCGCTCACGGGCCTTTCAGCAATGCCTATGCCCGCTGTAATAACGAAGATACCTATTTTATCCTCAACCACCTTTGTATCCCCGGTTATTATTGAAACGGGAACTTCCCTTGCTGTCTCATCCATGGATTTCAAAATCCTCTCAAAGTTCTCACCCTCAAAGCCCTCGCCGATTATCATAGCATTTGCAAGTGCAAGAGGCTTCGCACCCATCACGCTTAGGTCATTCACCGTGCCGCTTATTGCCAGACGCCCTATGTCTCCTCCGGGGAAAAAGAGAGGTCTCACAGTATGCCCATCTATTGTGAAAACCAGATGCCTATCTCCAAAGGGTATCGATGCGCCGTCATCCAGAGCATCGAGGCCTATACCTCCAGCGGAGGTCAGGGTGAGGTTTCTAAGTATAACATCCCTTATTAGTTCTTCCATGATTTCCCCGCCAGCACCATGTTCGAGCTTAATCCTCATGAGTATCACCAATTATAAATCATCCAACCCCTTTAAAAGCTAAACCCAAACTAAGGGTTTAAAACCTCGCAAAAGCTAAATATCTTTGAAGGAATAATTAACCGGGGTGGGATCATGAATATAGAGGACCATGTAATGTTTACGGCAAGGCATGGAAAATGGGAAGTTGGAGAAAAGCTTGTGGTTATGCATGATGAAAACATAGCCCGCTTTCTCGCAAGAATCTCCAACACGGTTAATGATAAAATTGGAGAGTACCTGATTGATATAATGAACGTCCCTGCTCTAATCTCCCTTGCCGAGGATATCGCCACAAAGGATCTCAAAGAAGTTTTTAAAACCCTAAAATCCCCAGGACTCTCAAGAAAAGCTGGTGCTCTGGTTTTTGAGAAGGATAAGAAAGCTAAGAAACTTGTCGTGGATGTGGCAAAGGCATTTCTGATAAGGGAGACCCTTTCCAGGACTGACTTAAGGGTGAACTATCCCGAGGAGCCCATAAAAGAGCTCCAGGTGGTGCTGCCCTTCAGAGAGGAGCACATAAACTTCACAGCAAAGCATGTTAAAGAAGGTGAGAAGTGGATTGTGGTCAAACGCCTCATGATAGACGAAAAAGTGCAGATGGCAGACATCGCAAGGATTCTGGCGGGCATAAACGAAACCGCCACATTGAAGATTGCTCACTATGCAGATATCAACACAAAGGGGATTAAGGAATATTTCAAAGGCATAACCAAGAAGACAAAAGGAGATGCCCTTGGAATTGCTGTTGAGAAGCTTTTGCACTTCGATCCGGGCAGCTATGCTCCGGAAGGATTCGAAGAATATGCGAGGGTATATGCCCTCAGGATACTTCTGGAGAACCTCGGGATGAAGCTTGATATTCCCGCGAAGAGTCTGGAGAAATATATGGAGAAGAAAGGTTAGTCTCCCCACAGAACCTTTTCTTCCTTTGCTTTTTTCTCCAGGTCGTTTTCGATTTCCTGTTCTTTAGCCTGCTCGAGTATCTTTACCAGAAGCTCGGCCATAAGCCATGAGTTCCATTTGGGATGCTTAACCTCGAATGCCACCTCAAGGGCCCTGTCAACGTTTCCTTCCTTTAGGAGATTCACTGCAATACTTCCAAAGGCAAGGGAGCGGAGATAATTGTCCGTTATCCGCTGTGCGAGGCTTATTGCCTTCTGATATTCTCTCAGTTTTGCATAATATGTGACGACCTTGGTGAGGAGCGCTTCATCCTTGGCCTTATTTCCTATGATGCCTACAAGGGCTTGATATTCGAGAGCAGGTTTCTCCAGAACCCTCCCCATAATGAACTTGCCAACCTTGTTGAAAAGCCCCCCTTCAAGTCTTATCATCAGATCCTCGAGTATCTTTGGATCATCCATTATTCTTGCAGTGAGCTCTATGAGTATCGGGGCCCTTCTCTTCGCTGGGAGATATGAGAGTATGTTTAATGCAAGTTCAACCTCTCCAACTATTCCAAAGCCGATAAGGAGGTTTGTTAGAACTTCCTCTCCGTGATCCTCCGACATGTTCTTTGCGATATTTACGAACTTTTCAAGGGTTGCTCTCGGTGCACCCTGGGTTTTGAGGTGTATTGCGGTTTCTCTTATGCCCTCGGAGAGCCAGTAGGGATTCTGGATTGCATTCAAAATTCTTATGGCACTTCCATACTCCTCCCTCTTCAAATGCACTTTGAGGGTTTCAACTGCCGCTATCGACCTCCAGGGCTCATCCTCAAGATGGTTAACTATAAAGTGCGCTTTTCGCATCTTACCTATCTTCAGGTAGTAGCTTAGGAGATTCAGGAAGTTCTCACTTTTCTTTATTTTATCAACGAGCTCTATCGCATAGTAGAGAGCTTCATCATAGTCCTTAAGCCCCACAAGAGCCTGTATGATTTCCTCTATGAGTTCGTCCCGTGTCGGAAGGGCGAGCCCCTTTGCCATCTCAAAGGCTTGATAAAAAACCTTTTTGTATGCGGGTATCCCGCACTTCGCTATGTATCTCCCGATTTCAATCAATGCCCTGATTAAATACTTTGGATTCTCGATTTCTCTACTTGCTTCGACAGCCCTTGTAAACGCTTCCTTGTATCTTCTGTTCTGAACTCCATAAAGTTCATATGCCATTTTGGCATAGGCTATGGCTCTAAAATAGGGGTCTCTGATTATACTTGCAACTTCAAATGATTCATCAACAACATGTGCAGGAATGATTTCCATAGGCACCCCATTGTCTCTAATTGTGGAATGGAGTATTTAACTCTTCCCCTGTGAGGAGGGTTGAATTAGAATACTACAATAAATCAGAAATGTGAAAGTCGTAAATTAAAACGACAAAAAACGAAATCAGCTTATGTCGTCATAAACCACACTTACAGTTTCTCCATCGTCAAGTGATACGAAGCTAACCTTCAATTTTTTCCCCGTTTTGGGGTCAACTACAACGAAATCCGGTTTGGATAAGTACTGGCTTTTTGGCATCTTCCAAACATCGTCGTAATATCTCCTAAGTTCTTTCACAAACCTTTTAACATTCCTCTTAACTATCGTTGTCATGGATATCACCATTATAATATACAACTTTAAAGTATAAAAGGTTTTCTAATCGTCTTTCGTCAAAAATAATATCGGCAATCGTCGATTCAAATGAAAAAACTAAAATCTGACGCACACCATCGAGCCCCGGGGAACTCCAAGCTCCCTCGCCACGGGCATGCATTTGGCTTTCAAAAGAAAGAAAATCCTCCCATCTTTCAGCTCACTCATCACTTCAAAGTTTCCCTGCCCCTTAGCTATGATAACATCAGCCCGTTCAAAGATTTCTCTGAACTTCTCGCCCGCAAATTCTAGGGGATTTCCAACTATCCTTGAGCCGCTCGATACAATCTTCCCAACTTTTCCAAAATCTGCCTCTTTAAGATCCTCAACAGTTGCATCGTTTATTATGGGGGCTTCTTTTGCCGCAATATAAATTTTTAAAGCGGGATATGCCTCCTCAATTTTCTCCAGAAACAGCCTGTCGAAGTAAATCTCCCCGCAGTTATCCACAAGGTAGAGCAGTGTTTTTGCATTTTCAAGTGATTTGAAGAGTTCTTCACTCTCGTCAATGTAGAGCTCCTCATTTAAGCGATGTTCAATGTCCTCCTCAATTTTCTCCGGGTTATATCCCACGGCAAAATCTATGACATTACCGGCAATTGCCAGCTTTAATGCGTCCTTTAAACCTATCTTAAGCTCTTTTCTGAGCTCCTCCACAACTTTTTTTGCCAGCCTGTTTGAAATCCTCTTATATTCCTTAAAGGGATCATCATTTTCCAGCAACCTATAAAGTTCCAGAAATAGCAGGCTCCCCCCGATTGCGGGAACGGCATTTCTGTGGTAGTATTTTTGCACCGCTTTTGCGGCCACTATCATGGCTTCCTTCCTTTTTTCCAGATCTTCGGTTGCCAGTTCACTTATCTTCTGAGATTGAGTTATGAAGCAGGAGAGGCACTCATAATGGACTTTCATTTTCACCACCAAAGGCTTTTAACCCTTTCACTTTATATCCTTTGGGATTGGCATGAAGCTCGGAGGAATAGATGAAGCGGGTAGGGGCCCCGTTATAGGCCCCTTGGTAATAGCTGCCGTCGTAATAGATGAATCAAAATTGGATAAACTCAGAGAGCTAAATGTGAGGGATTCAAAAAAACTCTCCCCCAAAAGGCGAGAAAAACTGTTTAATGAACTCCTTAAAGTCCTGGATGATCATGTGATTGTCGAACTATGGCCCGATGAGATTGATAACCGTGAAGGAACCCTCAATGATCTGGAAATCGCGGGTTTTATCCGGGCTCTGAATTTTCTCAAGGTTAAACCCGATGTTCTCTACATAGATGCTGCAGATGTTAAGGAAGAGCGCTTTGGAGAGAACATAAAGCGAGAACTTAAATTTTCTCCCAAAATCATCTCGGAGCACAGGGCGGATGATAAATACCTCCCTGTATCGGCGGCATCAATTCTTGCTAAAGTAACGAGAGATCGAGCCATTGAGAGGCTTAAGGAAAAATACGGCGAAATTGGAAGCGGATATCCAAGCGATCCAAAAACCCGGAGATTCTTGGAAGAGTACTACCGGGAGAATGGAGAATTTCCTCCCATTGTGAGGAGGACTTGGAAAACCCTGAGGAAGCTTGAAGCAGAGCTTAGGGAAAGGAAGGGACAGAAGAATATAATGGACTTTTTAGGTTAGGCTCATCTATGTATTGTGATTGAATGGTTTCAAGTTTCCTTAAGCGCTCATTATGAGTGAGCAAAAGTTATTGTCTATTTACAAATTACAAACTCAAAACCAGCACCAGCCAGAATACATATATGAGCCTTGGGTTAATGGCGGACCGGCGGGGATTCGAACCCCGGACCCTCGGCTTAGGAGGCCGATGCCCTGTCCTGGCTAGGCTACCGGTCCAAACTTGCGACCATGTTTCTGTGAAAAGGGAAGGATATTTAAAGTTTACGGTTGAAGAGGAAAGGGGGAGTGTGCAGGTGATAGATGAGGTGGATAGAAAAATTTTGGGACTTCTTCAAAAGGACGGTCGTCTCTCCTACAGAGAGATCGCTAAGGAGCTTAACATCGCCGTCGGCACCGTTCACAACAGGATCAAGCGCATGGAGGAGAATGGGGTTCTCCAGGGCATCCATCCAAAAATAGACTATGAAAAAGTTGGATACGGGCTGACCGCTATAATAGGAATACAGGCACAGGGAAAGAAGATAATCGAAATTGAAAAGGAGATTGCAAAGGACAGGCACGTCATGTGTGTTTACGATGTTACGGGGATTTATGATATCATAGTCATAGCAAAATTTGAGGGAAGAGAGGATATGAACCATTTTGTGAAGACGGTCTTATCTATAGATGGTGTTGAAAAAACAACCACGCACGTTGCCCTTCAGATAGTTAAGGAGGACTTCAACCTGGGAATCTAGGGGTAGATGTGGTAGGAGCCTTCTCTTGATAGAAATCTTTCGGAGAATTCCCTCACACCCTCCACGGGCAGCTTTACTTTCTCACCGTTGACCTTTCCCTCAAATATTAGAGGCTCCCCTATCAACTCTTTGAGCACTTTGAAGTCCTCATTCGCTGAAATCACGGAGTTTCTGACGGCAATATACTCATCAAATTTCACCCTTTTTATGATCCCTTCCATGTGGATTTCAACTCCGCACTCCTCCTCGGAGCAGAAGAATGAGAAGGGCATCCCTATTTCCGTATCGACGACTATGCTTTTCCCCTTAACCCCATAAATCATGAACTCTGTCATTTCTCCACTCTCCTTATCACAAACTCACAGTGAGGATCCCCCTTTGCCTGACACTTCACTTCTTCCCCAATCCATTCACCGCCTTCAATTTCCTCTATCATCTGAGTGAGCGCTCCAGCATCATGGAGATGGACGGCATTTCCAAAGTTGCATATTCTGGGGAACAGATTCTTCGCCTTAACTATAACAACATCCCCTGTTGCCTGGCTCAACTCCATAATACCTCCACCGTTGATCTTTGTGGAGTGAAACATTCTCTTCAGGGATTCCTTTAAATTCCCGTATCTCTGCATATAGAGCTTTCCAATCCCTTGAAACTCATGTCTTCCCCAGAAGTACAGGAATTTCTGTGTATTTTCCTTTCCGAAATATTCAAAGAGACTTTCTATTAGCTTTGCTTCACTTTCCTCATCGATTATCTGCACCCTCTGATTTGCGCTCCAGAGCATTCCATTTTCATCGAGAAACATCGCTTCCTTGAGCTTGTCCAGACTCTCATAATACTCGGAGATAGGTTTTATCCCCCTCTCCGTCTTCACATACACGAAGTAGTTGACAGCTCCTAACGGGTGGGGTGCTTTTTTCACGGCGATTCTTCCATCTCTGGCAGAGAGAATATATGAGAAGGGTATGGTGAGCATGGAGAGGTCTGATGGGGAAATTAAATCCCCTATTATTGCGGATACGGATGTAACACCCTCCAGCGAAACGCTGTTTATAAACCTGGAAATTATCCTAAAAAATTCCTGCTTTCCGGGAAGCGATGCGTATAAAATGGACAGATCATCAATTACAAGAAAATCAAAGTCTCCCTCACGGATTTTATCCCTGATAATTGACGTGCTTATTGGGAGGTCGAGGGGATTTGGGAGTACGTCTTCTCCGGATACCTGGACTCTGGAATATAGATTGGTGTGACCATCGAGTATTTTCAATCTGCCTCTCTTCATAAACCTCTTGTAGTTTATGCCGTATCCAGCGAGCCATTTTAAGAGCAATGAGGGTCTCTGTTTATACTCCACCAAGAGGATTTTATGCCTCTGCTTCAACAGTGAAATTACAAACTGATGCATGAGGACCCTGTGATCCTCATCTATCCCTCCCATCAGGAGTATGCTGTTTTCTTCCCTTATCCCTCCCCTAAGAACATCGTCGAGTATGCCTATCCCCGTCCTTATCATAATCTCACCAGGGCATCTATAGGGATGTTATACTCCTCTTTGAGTCTGTCCAAAACGTCTCCAACACTTATCAGGAAGAACATCCCCTTTGGAATAGAACCGGCCCGCCTGCACATTTCCAGGAGCGCCTTTTGTGTTTCCCCGCTTCTAACGACATCATCAACTATGAGAACCCTTTCGCCCTTTTTAAGCGCCCATGTGGGCAAGTAAAGCGTTAAGATACTCCCCGAAGTGCTCGAGACATAATTTATCTCATAGAACTTTTCCACGCCTACTTCCTTCTTTTTCTTGGCATAAACAACATCGACGTTGAGCTCATTGGCTATATGAACGGCGAGGGGGATTCCATCCGTTGCGGCTGTTAAAACTTTATCAATATCCTCACGTATGTATCTGGAAGCCACAGTTTCAGCGATGAGCGTCATTAGTGCCGTGTCCCCGAGTATCCCCATGTTGTCAAAAAGTCCATGTTCATCGAATCTAATCCTCTTTTTGGCTTCTTCTTCTACGTTTAGATAGGGAGAAAGGACTTCCAGAAGTTCTTTGGATCTCTTGGTACTGGGAAGGACTTTGCCTCTCACATATCTGTTCAAAACAGTTATGGGAAGTCCGGTTATCTTCGATAAATCTTCATAAGTGTAGCTCTTTTTGAGCAGCTTGAGTATTCTAATAACCCTGAGTTTCTCCTTCACAGCTTCGATTTGACTCATATCTTTCCCTCCTTGGAGAGAATATTGACAAGAAAATGTATAAATACATTTCGGTTGTGGATTTGAGAAACAAATCTTTGATGGGATAAAAGAGAAATCATGCAGAGTTTTCGAGTTCCTCGAGGAGCTCCATCTCTTCAATCACCGGCTTCTTTCTTCTCCGCTTAAGTTCCATAACGTGCATGTAACCGTGAAGCATGATGAGCCATTCCATCTCCTGCACCTCCTAATCCCGCTTTTCCACCAATTTTCCTGTTTTTTGGATTTAAAAGCTTTTTCAGACCTTATATGGTACCAAATGGCACTTTCAGACCATAACTCTCCCAAAAAAAGCCTGATGAATGGTTTTAGTTCCTAATGTACATATTTTATCATGAAAAAAGCTCAGATAATCCAGATTTTAAACGAAGTATCCATTTGTGCATTGAATTTTCCAGGTGTTGTGCTTTGGGATAAGGTTCCGGTTTGTGAGGATGACAAGTTTAGAAGGTTACTGGGGGATATACCTAAGGATTATAAACCTCCAACCCCTCTTTGTAATAGGTGGTGAAAGTGGCGTTGGAGAGTTTGGGGAGGGCACTCAACAGTGCTCTGAAAAAGCTTGCACGTTCTACTGTGGTTGATGAAGCCGTTATAAAAGAGGTAGTGAGGGATATTCAGAGAGCTTTGATCACGAGTGATGTTAACGTTCGTCTTGTGCTTGATCTAACCAAAAAAATACAGAAGAGAGCCATAGAGGAAAAACTTCCTCCTGGAATCTCTAGAAAAGAGCACATTGTCAAGATTGTCTATGAGGAGCTTACAAACTTCCTCGGAAAGGAAGCCAAACCAATTGAGATTAAAGAGAAGCCCACAATACTGCTCACGGTTGGTATCCAGGGTTCGGGTAAGACCACAAGCGTTGCTAAACTAGCCCGGTATTTCCAAAAAAGAGGATATAGAGTAGGTGTAGTGTGCACGGATACATGGAGACCGGGGGCATATTTCCAGTTAAAGCAGCTTTTAGAGCCCTTCAACATAGAGGTTGCAGGGGATCCAAATGAAAAGGATGCTATAAAGCTCGCCCGGGAAGGGGTGAAGTATTTCAGGGAGAGGGATGTGGACGTTATAATCGTTGACTCGGCGGGAAGGCATAAGGAGGAACATGGACTTATAGAGGAGATGAAGCAGATAAGCGGTGCCATCAACCCCCATGAGGTCATTCTCGTGATAGATGGAACCATAGGACAGCAGGCTTACAATCAGGCACTGGCATTTAAGGAAGCAACACCAATAGGTTCTATTATTGTAACGAAGCTCGATGGAAGCGCCAAGGGTGGAGGAGCCTTATCTGCAGTTGTTGCGACGGGAGCACCCATAAAATTTATAGGAACAGGGGAGAAGATAGAAGACCTGGAAGCATTTGATCCAAAGCGTTTCGTTTCAAGGCTCCTGGGCTTGGGCGATATTCAGGGATTGCTGGAGAAATTTGAAGAACTCAGCAAGGAACACGAATTCAAAGAGGAGGACATGGAAAAGTTCCTCAAGGGTAAGTTCAATCTCAAGGATATGTATGCCCAGCTCGAAGCAATGCAGAAGATGGGTCCCTTGAAGCAGATACTCCAGATGATTCCCGGTATGAGCTATTCCATACCTGAAGAATTCACGAGGGAGGGCGAGCAAAAGCTTAAGAAGTTTAAGGTCATAATGGACTCGATGACTGAAGAGGAGCTTGAGCATCCGGAGCGCATCAATTATTCACGGGTAAAGAGGATAGCTAGAGGTTCAGGAACATCTGTGAGGGATGTTAAGGAGCTTTTAAACCAGTACAACCAGATGAAAAAGTTCTTTAAGGGGATGAATAAGAGGAAGCTTTCCAGACTTGCCAAGAAATTTGGTGGAATGGGTTTAGGAGGGTTTGGAATATGATAGAGGCATTTGTTTTGGTTGTGGTAAAGCCCGGGAATGAGGAGAAAGTCTACAATGCCCTGAAGGACTGTGAGCCGGTAAAGGAGATATTCAGGGTTTATGGAGAGTATGACATAATCCTGAGGGTTGAAGTTGGCTCAATTGGAGAGCTCGATAGCTTCCACGACAGGATATTGAGGAAGGTGGGAAGTGTTGAAATGACGGAAACTCTAATAGCCAGCTCCTACAAGGGGTGAGGCAATGATTAAAGGCGCCATCGCCACGATTCATCTTGATACCTTGAGGGTCGATTTTGACCCAGCTTTTAAATTTAGATGTGTTGATGGCTGTTCTAAATGCTGCACTGAACTCGATATTATTCTAAGGGATGAGGACATAATAAGGATCGAGGAGCTTGGATACAGCACCTGGGAGTTCGTTGATTATGATAAAATGTTCTACAGAGGAGATAAGTTTGTGGGATATGCACTGAAAAAAAGGCCCTTTGATGACGCATGCCCTTTTCTCGATGAAAATGGGAAATGTAAAATTTATGCCCATCGACCTCTAGCTTGCAAGCTTTATCCCTTTCTCTTGGTGAAACACGGGAATGTTATAGATGTTTATGTTAGGGATACGGATTGTCCGGGAATTAATGATCCCGAGGGTACTCCCGTTAATTATGCTTTCGTAATGGAATACTTTAAAGAAGTCGTAGAGGAGTATAGAAGGAAGATGGGATACGTTGGGGGACACTTCCACGGACAGAAAACCTAAAACCGAGGTTGGGGCATTAAGTTTTCTGCATTTGAGCACCTGAATAATGTTTAACAGGATTATTTTTCCAAAAATTTCCGTAAACATGGAAGCAGGCAACTTATATCGAACAAAATCCAAAAACTTAGACTTAAACACGCTAAAAAACGACTCAACCCCCTAAAACCGAAAAGCTTATAAATATCCCATGGTGAGTATGTATCGGCACGGCGGTCACAGCGGCGGGGCCACACCCGGACTCGTTTCGACCCCGGAAGTTAAGCCCGCCAGCGATCCCGGTTGTACTGCCTTCCGAGAGGGGGCGGGAAGCCGGGGACGCTGCCGGCCACTCAAAAATTCTTCTAAAGTTTTAGCACTCCCTCAAGAATGCACACTGCCTCTCCTCCTATCCGGATCTCATTCTCCTTGAGCTTAACATGAACCACGCCTTCCCTATTTAGAGCATGTCCTTGTTCAAAGGAATATTCCTCTTTAACGAGCTTATTGGTGAATTTTAAATATCCCGCTAGGGCTGCATTTGCTGTTCCCGTTACCGGGTCTTCTGGAACCCCAACCGCGGGTGCGAAGAATCTTACAGCATCATATTTTGAATCAAACGTATAAACGTGTATTCCAGCAATTCCATTTTCCTTCAGTATTTCGCAAGCTCATCAAATTTAGACCTCGCTCATATAGGGCTGATATTGGTTTTGAGCTTGTAAGCGGCCACTCAGGAAACTTAAATCAGTCACAATAATCCATCACCTTTTGAATCTTTGGCAGAAAAAGAGTGTAAAAATCATATCACGCCTTTCTTTTTTCAACTGGGAGTATTTCCTTAAAGCCCGTATAGTCCCAAAGTACTTTTGGTATCCTAACCGTGCCGTCCTCCTCTTGGAAGTTCTCAAGGATAGCCACTATGGCCCTTGACGTTGCTATTGCCGTCGAGTTAAGGGTGTGAACGAAACGTGGCTTCTCATTTGTTTTATCTCTAAACCTTATGTTTAATCTTCTGGCTTGCCACTCTGTACAGTTCGAACAGCTCACAACTTCTCTAAACTTCCCTTGGGCACACATCCAAGCTTCGATGTCATATTTTTTAGCCGCAACATATCCGAGATCACCAGTGCATATGTTAACGATTCTATAGGGAATCTCTAAAGCTTGGAATATCTCTTCCGCATTCTGTAAGAGCTTTTCATGCCATTCCCAGCTCTCCTCTGGTCTTGCATAAACGAACTGCTCCACTTTATGGAACTGGTGAACCCTAAAGATTCCTTTTGTATCTTTTCCAGCAGTTCCCGCTTCTTTTCTAAAGCACGGGCTTACACCTGCATATAAGAGGGGTAAATTCTTCCCATCCAAAATTTCATTGGCATGGAGTCCTGCCAAAGGATGTTCAGCCGTTGGGATTAGATATAGATCCTCTCCCTCGACTTTGTAAATTACATCCTCGAAATCATCAAACACTGTCGCTCCCTTCTCCACAAAGCTCCTGACCATGTAGGGAGGATTTATCACTATGAATCCTTTTTCCATGAGTCTGTCAAGGGCAAAGCGTATGAGGGCGAGATCCAGGATGACGAGCTCATTCTTCAGATAGTAAAAGCGAGCGCCGCTAACCTTTGCCGCTCTCTCCAAATCTGCTCCATCTATGATCGGCAGCAAATCGGCGTGAAGCTTTGGCTTCCATTCAATTATTTCATACTCCATTTTTCCTTGGCTTTGCTCAAGAAAGTTCTTCAGGTCTTCCCTGTAAACCTTTGCTTTGCCCCAGAACCTTATGGGCACATTTTCACTGTCGTCCTTCCCAATTGGGACACTCTCATGTGTTATATTTGGAAGACGCCATAGATAATAGTCGATTTTTTCCCTGATTGCGTCATTCTCCTTTTCAATCTCCGCTATTCTGCTGGCAAGCTCTTTGCTTTTCTTCATGAGTTCACCGGCGTCATATCCTGCTTTTTTCTTTTTGCCTATTTCCACGGCTATCCTGTTGCGTTCTCTCCTTAAGACATTTATCTGTCTCAAATTCTCCCTCCACTTTGCATCGAGTTCTAAAATTTCATCTATCCACTTGAGCTTCTCGATTTCCCCGCGCTTCAGAAGATCCGCTCTTACTACATCTGGAGTTTCACGAATGAGCTTCAAACTCAGCATGTCTTTCACCTAAGACTCTTAGAGGAACAAGCCCTTAAAACGTTTTTCTTACTCATTAGCTGCTGTTGGGATAACAAGAATAGTTCCACCAATAGCACATCAACGTAATAACCAAAGGCATTAGCATTAAAACAGTCCGGCTGCCCTCCTCTACAAGCCAACGATCGCCCTAATAACATGTAGTATGGCTCAGCAAGCATACGGATTATGCACGGGGCTATGTGATGTCTATGGCGGTAAATCTTTACACAAAAATTAGAGGAGAGTCTTTTGAGACTGTAGAGCTTTTTTCCGACCATTTTAATGAGCGTAGGGTCATCTGCAAGTTTTGAACTCTCAATAACGGCTTTTTTAAATGAAGCATATAAATTGAAGCTCTCCCGAGAAAAGATGGCTCTGCTTGCCCAAAAAGCTGAAGATGAATTTGTTGGGGTGCCATGTGGAATAGCGGATCCGTTTGCAATATGCTGTGGGAAGCCTCTTTCTGGATACTAAAAGTTTAAAGTACGAACATGTTCCCATACCAAAAGATATCCAAGTGATTGTCTTTTATACGGGTATAAAGAGAAAGCTGGCAACTTCTGTATATGCTGAGAGGAGAAGGATTGCGGAGGAGGTTCTAAAACGCATAGGGAAGGAATCCTCCAAGGATGTGTGTGAGGGGGACTTAAAAGGGCTTCCATCAATCCATAAGAGGAGGTTTGGATATATACTGAGGGAAAATGAGAGAGTTTTGAAGGCAAGGGATGCGCTGAGGGAGGGGGATATTGAGGAGCTGGGAAGGATTTTAGTTGAGGCACATGGCGATATCGCGAAAAATTACCATGTAAGCTGCGGCGAGCTGGATTATATCGTGAGAAAAGCATTGGAATTTGGGGCTTATGGTGCCCGTTTAACGGGAACTGGCTTTGGAGGGGCGAGTGTGATAATTGCGGATGAAGGGACGGCATCCGATGTGGCTAGGGAATTATTAAGGGCATATTCTAGGGCATTTAAGTGGAAAGCCAGATACTTCCTGGTGAAAGCTTCAGAAGGCGTTAAAGCCGAGATGGTATAATATGTTCCCTCGTATTTCAAGGCAACACCCAATCGCTGGAATTCTAAACTCAGATCTGTGACGACATGTTAATAAACTTTGATGCCAAAACATGAATGAATATAAACTACAAACTTTGTTTTAATCAATAGTTTGGTGGAATTTAATTGTCTTATAAAAAGTACGGACGTGATGATGGTGAGAAGAGGTTTGTTGCTGACCATTCTGGTTGGTCTCATGATGGTGGCACCCCTTGCAGGTGCTCATTTTGATCCGCCCGGCCCTCCTGCAATTCAGGTGAACGTCTATCTCCTTGGAGTTGCTCTTACTGAGGACATGGACGATGGGTGGAACGGCTATGCCGACATCGTGGGAAGTTATAAGGTGGAGCATAAGGGGCACGAGAGCAAAGATGGGAAAATCACCATGATATACTACGACTGGGACACCCTGAAGGGAAAGATGGGCTATATTCCCAAGAGACTGCTCTACAGTCATAAAGAATGCTCTCCAATGAATGAGATAACCCTTGAGGTGAGTTTGGAAGAGTATAACACGGTGTTTGCAAATGGTGAGATTGGATCAGGCTCGATGAAGATAACGAAGCCCGGTAAATACATCATAAATTCCGGAAAGGGGAAGGTTCTCATAGAGGTTAAGGTAACGCCGGCGGTTCTTGACTCCGAAAACTGCTCTTACTTCTACGATCAGCCGGAGAGTTATGCGAGCAGCATTGTGACGAGCTCTGGAGGCTATGTTTACGACTGGGAGCTAGCAAACATGATTAAGATGTGGATAGCCAACAGAACCGGCTATGCGAACATGGTCTTCATATTCAACCAGTGCTTCGGAGGAGGAATGATCGATGATCTCAAGGAGAAGCTAAAAGGCACGGGAGACGCGGCTTTTCTAGGTGCTTCCAGGCACGATGAGCCTTCATGGGGCTTGAAAGATGGGTATGACCCCAATACCTCCCCAAAGATCAAAGGAAAAGGGTTCGAAAAGCCGGAGGGATTTTATCCAAAGGAGGTAGGAGAAGAGCTTGAAAAGACGGGTAAAGATGCCCCCACAATGAAAGAGATAGCCAGAAAGGCTGAAAGGGAGGACATAAAAGGACCTTATGGTCTGTGGAAAAAAGATATCGAGCGGCCGCAATACACATCAATTGGAAGGGGAGACGACGTTAAAATAGGGAAAAGGGCGGATGGCACAGATGTGAAGAGCAAGCATGCCATCCTCTTTGCCGGAGATGCCGATAGCAAAAGGCACTGGAACAACCTCGATAGGGCATATAAAGCCCTCAAAAAACACGGCTTCACTGATGCTAATATAATAGCCCTGGCAGGAAATGGAAAGACAATGCCAAATGGCGCAAATGTCCCAGGATACATTGATGGGCCGGGAACAAAGAAGGCACTCTACGAGGCGATTGTAAACGTGAGCAAGAAGATGAACAAAGATGAGCAGCTCATATTCTGGGTTTCCGACCATGGGAACAGGGAGAGGATAGATCTCGCGGTTTTGAAGGAAATATTGGATCCGGTGAAAATGCCGATCCCCCCAAGAAAGACCGCAAAGAAGCCAGGGCAGGTTTCATGGGATCTTGATGATAAGTTTCTAAAAGCAATGGCGCTTGACCCCAACAACCAGCCCTATGTGAGCATACTCGTCGAGGCAACACCTGAAGTGATCGAGTACGGTGAATCTCTCTTTAAAAACATCGCGCTCTATGTGAACGGTGAAAGACTTGAGCTTGCCTTTGCTGAGCCCATCATTGCCTACGATGAGGAGCCCGATCTGGATGCCTTCGAACTTGTATATCCAACGGACGAAGCGGTTTTGCGCGGGGAAAACCTAATTGAAGTCGGATGGGGAGGAAATCCCGAGGAGTTCATGAAGTACCGCATAGTCGGGCTCATAATAAGCACGGGGGGCATAAATGAGCTCACTCCCGAAGTGATTGAACTCCCCTACGAGAAAACGCTATTTGAACTTTTAAAAGAATATGTCCCAATTTACAATGAGAATGCTGATACCTTGCCCGGGTTCATTAAAAGAATTGCTGGAAACGAGCGGATAGATCTTGAGATAGCGCTTGAAAACGGGAGCCTTCTCAACATAGGCGTCGTGACGGAAGGGGGGCGCATAGTGGAGTTTTCAAAGGGCAAAATCACAGAGCCAACGATGAGGGCGTGGACGAGCGAGGATGTTGCGAGGAGGGTTATAAGCTCGGAAGATCCCGTGAGCACTGGAGTAAACGCTCTAAAGATGGGAGAAATAAGATACAGCGGCGTTGGATTCAGGAGAACGCTGGGGGTCTTTGCGGTGAAGGTGGTCATAAAGGTGTACAGAGTTGTGGAGATCATAGGAGACCTTTTCGGCTGACTTTTTTTATTTTAACCGACTCCCAGCCGTGAACGGCGAGGGTTTTAACCACTCAATCCTGTTTTTGAGGAGAACCAATTTATGCATAGCTTTTTATCCTCCAATTTAACAAACATTCCAAAGGGAGAAATTGAGGAGGTACAATGTGAATCATGCGCAACCTTTTTATTCCTAGGTTTAGTAAATATTTAGAGGTGGGAACATGAAGGTGGGAATAGTATATGGAGAATCGAGCACGGATTATTTTACTTTCATTGTTGATCCCAAGAATATGCCCAATTTTGGAGAGTTCGTCGTTGTGAAGAACAGAAATGGCGAGGAAGTTCTGGCAGTCGTTAAAAGCGTGAGGAATATAAACTGGCTCATGAGTACGGGAAGGGGGAGCTACGATTATATAGAAAAGACGGTAAACGTTTTCTCAAAGGGTGTCCTTGACAAGAGCGAATCAATAATAGCGAGTGCCAAGGTTCTCGGCGTTTTAAAGACAAAGGAGGACATTGAGAATGAGGATTTTGAATTCAAACAGATCCCGAATAGAGTGCCCATAAAGCCAGGTGTGGAGGTAAGGCTTGCCAGAGATGATGACTTAAAGAAGATTTTCTCAAATGGCCATATAAGGATAGGAAGGCTGCTGGCGAGGAGCAGTGTTGAGGTTGGTCTCGATGTTAACAAGCTTGTTTCCCGGCATTTCGCCGTTCTTGCTGTTACAGGTGCGGGAAAATCAAACACGATAGCGGTGCTCACCAAAGAAATCATAGATAAAACCAACGGGACTGTGGTTATCCTGGATCCTCATGGGGAATACTCAACGCTCTCATGGAGAAATGCGAGGGTCAATCCCATAAAAGCCAGCATAGACCCCTCAAAGGTTAGCATAGGTGAGCTCGCAACTCTTCTGGGAATAGCAGAGAATGCGGCACTCCAAAGACGCTTCCTCAGTCTGGCGTACACCACGGTTATGGAGGAAGCAAAGCGGAGCGCAAAAGTGCTTGGAGGAATGTCATTCGTCGAGGCAATGGAGAACAAGATTGAGGAATGGATACGGACGTATGAGAATAAGGAAAAAGGGGAAGAGGCATTTATAGAATACTATGACTCCCAAGGAAAGTCCCTTCAGAGAAAGATACAATCCAGGGATTTAGATTCATTGATAAGGCTCAAGGACTACCTTCAGGAACTTAGAAGGAACTTCGGGGAGTTTATAAAACTTGGGAACATTCTCTCCGAAATAATCCCGGGAATGGTGAATGTCATAGACCTGAGCGGTATGGAAGAGGATCAAATGATTTCTCTCGCCTCCTATCTCTTAAGAGGAATTTTGAACTACCGCGTAAAATATATGAAAGCCGTTAGAACCAAGGATAGCGAAACTCTGGTGAGAATCGGAGAGAGATTTCCCGCTTTAACAAAACCCCTGCTGCTCGTGATTGAGGAGGCTCACATATTTGCACCGAGGGAGGGAAAAACTCAGGCTTCGCACTGGCTGGGTAAAATAGCAAGAGAAGGAAGGAAATTTGGAATAGGTCTTGGCATAGTATCCCAAAGACCCAAAAAGCTGGATGACGACATATTGAGCCAGACAAACACAAAGATAATCCTCCGTTTGGTAGAACCCCACGACCAGAGGTATGTGCAGCAGGCGAGCGAGCAGATAAGCGAGGATTTGCTCATGGACATAGCCTCCCTTGGAATAGGGGAAGCAGTCGTGGTGGGATATGCGATATCCCTTCCAGCCATGGTTAGGATATACAGCTTCAGAGATGAATTTGAGGGAACCTATGGTGGAGCCGACATAGATATAGTCAGGGAGTGGACGGGAGAAGAGGAAGAAGATGAGGATATTGACCTGTTAGATTTCGCCGGTGAGTGATATGAAGTTCGCCCACATAGCCGATGCTCATCTGGGAAGAGAGCAGTTCCAGCAGCCATTTAGATATGCGGATTATGTCGAGGCTTTTAGGAAAGCAGTTGAACGTTCAATAAGGGAAAATGTCGATTTTATACTTTTGACCGGAGATTTATTCCACGTGAGCAAGCCCTCCCCTAAGGCGATAAGGGATGCAATAGAGATTTTGAATCTGGCAAAGAAGAGGAATATACCTGTTTTTGCCATAGAGGGGAACCATGACAAAACGATAAGGGATACGTCCATATATGACCTTTTGGAGCATCTGGGCTTGATATACACCGTTGGAATTAAAAGGCGTCCCAGAGAGAATGAATTCCAGAGAAGCATCAAAAAGGGCAGTGCCTATCTCGTCTATGGAATCTTTGGGGACGTTGAAATCTATGGAATAAGACATCACAGCAGATGGCAGCTGGTGGGAAAGGATGGAAGAAGCAGGTTAAAGGCACTGTTTCACGGAAAGAGGAACTCAATTCTAATGCTGCATCAGGCAATCGATTATCTTGCGGAGGGAACGCCCTATCAGAATGCCTTCGATCTTCGGCTAAATGAGATTCCGGACGGCTTCTCCTATTACGCCTTCGGGCACATTCACATGAGGAGAGAGCTCGAAAGAAAGAAAAGCGGGTTTACGGGGGACATGATCTATCCGGGCTCACTTGAGAGGACGGAGATAAGAGAGGCGAGCCACAGAATAATATACGACAGGAGAATAAGGGCAATGGATTTAACGAGGAGCAATGAGAATTTTGGCCCCAATGCCAAGGGCTTCTATATCGTGGAAGATTTTGAGCCCGAATTTGTGGAGATAGAAACGAGGCCTTTCTACAGCATAACCATAAGGGGGAACTCGAAGGAGGAGCTCAGGAGAAAGATTGAGGACATCAGGAGCTATGTGGAGAGGGACAGCATAGCCATTTTAACTCTCGAAGGCATAGTTAAAGGGGGAATTCATGTAAGCGAGTTCTTCTCCCTCCTAGAAGATTGGGGGCTGGCTTACTACAACTTCAACAATAGAGTAACCTCCGAGGCAATATTAATTGACAGCAGTATTAAAGAGGAGGAATTCTTCACGGCATTTGAGAGAGAGCTTTTTGCCCAGCTTGCAGTGAATCCAAAGGAGTTCGGCAGAGATATCGAAGGCTTTGTCAGCTGGCTCTTCCAGATGTATGAGAAGCCGAAGGTAGAGGCAGAAAAGAAAGTTAAAATTGAGGAAGAGGAGCCGAAGGGAAAAGAGAAAACAGAAGAGAAAACAGAGAAAACAAAGGAAATAAAAGAAAAGAAAGTGAAGAAGCCTAAAAAAGCCCTTGGAACCCTGGATGTATGGATTAAGAAGGGGGGAGGGAAATGAGAGTCAGGCGGTTAAAAATAAGGAATTTTAGAGCTCATGAGAAATCATATGTTGAGTTCAGCGATGGGATAAATCTCATCATAGGGCAGAACGGAGCCGGCAAGAGCTCGATACTTGAGGCTATTTTTGCGGCTCTTTATCTCGGTCATGGGAGTTTCCCAAGGGGGTATAAGGATTTAAACATAAGAATGGGTACTAAAGGATTTGAACTGTCACTCGAATTTGAACACGGCGGAAAGAACTATGAGATAGTGAGAAAATCAGCCGGAGAGAGCTATCTGAAGGAGAATGGGCACATTCTCGCTGATAAGGACAGCGACATTGCAAGGTGGGTGGAACGCCATCTCTATCCCATCCACGTCTACAAAAATGCCCTCTACATAAGACAGGGCGAAATTGAAAGCATTCTCACGGATGAGAGCATAAGGGAGAAAGTCCTCAGAAAGGTTCTCGGGATTGAGGATTATGAAAACGCCGAGAAGAATGCTCAGGAGACAATTAAAGAGCTGAGACGGGAGAAAGGACATCTTGAAGGTATAATTCAAGGGGCTGGAAATGTTAAAGCTCAAATTGAAGAATCAGAAAAAAAGCTGAAAGAGATATTTAAAGCCATAAACGAGCTGAAAAAAGCAGAAAAAGAAATTAAAGAGAAATTTAGGGGGGTTTCCTCGAGATATAATGAGCTGAGGGAGAGGAAGGAGAGGATAGATGCTCTGGAAAAGGAGAAGCTTAAAATTGAAGGAGAGGTAAAGGAGATTCGAGAAGGGTTGAAACAGTTGAATGAGAGGATTAAGGAGCTCCAAAAGGAGATTGCAGAGTTAAAAAAGAGGGAAAAGCGTTTAAAGGATATTAAGTGGGTCGGGGAAGAGTATCAAAAACTCAGGAACCTGCTCCTTAAGAACGATGAAGTTCAGAAGGCAAAAATGGATCTTTCCAAACTCAAACAGGAGCTTAAAGGCATTGACGAGCAGATTAAAGAGCTTGAGGGGAGAGAGAAGGAACTCAGGGAAAAAACTCTTGAATACGAGGAAAAGGTGAAACTCTACAGGGAGCTCAAGCCTCTGGTGGAGGAATACGAGAGGGCTAAGCAGCTTCTGGCCGAGAAAGATAAGTACGAGAAGGAGCTTGAAAAGGCAGGCTATACCAGGGAGAGTCTTCTCAAGGATCTTGAAAAAATTGAGAGGGCAAAGAAACGATTGAATGAGGTTGAAGAAGAAATAGCAAAGATCAGGGAAGAAGTTGGGGGCATGAAGAGGCTTGAAGAACAGCTGAAGGAGAACCTCTCAAAGCTCGAGGGAGCGAGGGAGTGTCCTCTCTGCAAGCGTCCCATCGAGGAGCACGATGAGGAGGAAATCCGGGAGGAATACGAGAGGGAGTTTGAAAAGATAGGGAAACAGAGAATCAACTTGGAGAAAAAACTTGAGAGGCTTACCAAGGAGAAAACCAAACTAGAAAAGGAGAGGCAGAGAGAAAGGAAGCTGATAAGGATCCAGAAAACTCTTGAATACCTCGAAAAGGTGGAAAAAGAGCTCGAATCCTATGACATCAAAACCCTCGAAGCTAAATCCAGGGAGTTTGATGAAGTTAAAAATGCAGCTATAGGGCTTAAAAAAGAGATGGATGGACTCAAAAAAGATGTTGAGAAGCTTGAAAGCCTCAAACTCCGGAAAAGGAGCATTGGAGAAAGCATAAGAGAAGTTAACTCAAAAATAGAGACAATCATGGAGGAGCTATCGAAGAAAGGATTCCCCTCATTTGAGGAGGTCAAAAAGAGAATGGAGGAAATTGAACCTCTCCACAGGGAATACATTCAGCTCAAGGGCGTTCCCTCAGAAATTGAATTAAAGGAGAAAAGATTGGAAAAGCTCGAAAAGGAGAAGGCTATGAAAAGTGGAAGAGCCAAGGAGCTCAAGGAGAAGCTGGAAGAGATCACGAAAGAGCTGACTGCACTGGAAAAGGAGTTCTCCGAGGAAGAGTTCAAAGAGGTTGAAAAAGAACATTTTGAGCTTTCTAAGGAGATCCCAAGGGTCAAAGCGGAAATTAAGGGTCAGGAGCACCTCAAAGAAGAGATAACAAAGCACCTGGAGGAGCTAAGAGGGAAGCTCAAGGAAGTTGAAAAAGCGAGGGAGAGGATAAAGCTGATCGATAAAATCATGGGCGATATGAAGGTTTTGAGGGAGAAGCTCATTAAATTTAAGGCGGAAGCCGAGAGGAGGGGACTTGAAGAGGTTGAAAAGCTGGCAAGTGAGCTCTTTTCGGATATGACGGAGCGTAAATATCAGGGAATCAAGATAATAAGAAAGAAGATTTATGGGAAGGAGAGGATAAGAATAGGAGTGCTGTATCAGGGAGAGGAAAAGGATGTGGAGTTCCTGAGCGGTGGTGAGAGGATTGCCCTGGGTCTCTCATTCAGGCTTGCTCTATCAATTTACAAGGTTAGAAACATGGAACTCCTTATCCTGGATGAGCCAACACCGTTTCTGGATGAAGAGAGGAGGAAGAAGCTCATAGATATAATCTCACAGCATTTGAGGAAGATCCCCCAGGTCCTCATAGTTTCCCATGATGAGGAGCTCAAAGATGCGGCTGATTATGTGATAAGGGTCGCTCTCGTTGGAGGAAAAAGCAATGTAGAGGTGGAGAGCCTTGCCGCGTATTAGCGAAAGCCATCTTGAGGAAGTAAAGCGATATCTTGACTTTCAGCTCGGCAAGATTGAGACTCTAAAGAGACTTGTGCTTGAAAAGGGATACTCATGGGTGAACTTTCCGGAACCAAAGAAAGGGAAAGTTTATGCGGTTGATGGGAGCAGGATGATTAAGAGGCTGAGCGGTGCGATAATCTATGCTGTATCTTCCGTCGCAATAGGAGAAGACCTCCTCCAGTGGCATGAGATAGGGCTCGTTTCCCCATACAAGCACGTTGATGAAAGGATAAGACTCCACATGGAAACCCTTGAGAGCAGAATCGGGGCGATGACAAGAGATATAAAAGGCGCCGACCTGATTCTAATGGATGGGACTCTAAGCGGTTCAATTGCAAGACCTCCCGCTTATATAAACGGCACTTCAAAGGAACTTTATGAAGGAAACAAAATAGATTTCCTTGACACACTCAGGGCATTTTTAGAGCTCCTTGAAGGAGAATGGGAAAGGTGGAAAGAGGAGCTTGAAAAGGGTGCGCTCATAAATCACTCCACGATAATAGCCAGGAGGGAAAATCTGTTTGAATATCTAAAGGAAAGAACGCTAGATCCCTCTTTTATTGGCGAAATTGAACAGGACCCAACCCACAGGGAGAATCTTGTGATATTCCTTGAATATGTGGAGTACCTCCATGCCCTTGACAAGCTTCTGGGAGGGCAGGTGGCATTCATAGCGAAGACCTTTTACACAGATGATGTCGTTAGGAGTGCCACGGCAGATAAAGAGGAGCATGCTTTAATGCCCGACGTTCCCATACTGGACGCCATATCAAAGGAGAGGGGCTATTTCCCCTTCGAATACCACAGGAATGAAAAGGGGATAAAATGGAGTCTTCCCGAACCCATAAAAAAGCTTCAGAGGGAAGGATACCTAAGGAATATAGCAGAACTTTTTAAAAAGGAGCCGGCAGGTGCCATCACGCCCGCCTATGTGAGGTTCGTAAATGGCGGTGTCGTATACCTTATGGAGACCTTGAATCTGGATGAAGAGCTCTTGGGACTTATACTCGGGGTTTCGGAGGATGAATATGTAATTCCCCTGGAATATGCCCACCACAGTGTCGTCATCAAAAAGCAGGAGTTTGACACATATGTGGACTCAATAGTGAATGCTCTCGTTGGAGAGGATGAAAGATATCTGAGTTTTCTCCGCTATGGACGGGAGCCACTGGAGTGAGTGGGATGCTCGTGGAGTTTTATGCAAGCGAAGCCCTCATGTGCCCGAAAAGGGTTTATTACAGGCTCAAGGGATACCCACCCAGATGGCCTCTGAACGTCAGGATTCGCCTTCAACAGGGGGTTAGGGTGCACAGCAAGCTTGGAGAGATTCTAAAGAGGCGCTTCAATTATGAGCTTGAGAAGCATATGGTTCTTAAAGCTCCGCGCTTGGGCTTTGAAATCCACGGCAGGATAGATGCCTTCAAGGATCACCCAATTGAAATCAAGGGCAAGACCAGCGTCCCAAGGGAGCCCTATGAGTACCATCTCGCACAGCTCAACATATATATGAGGTGGGCCAATGCGGAGTGGGGATATCTCTACTATGTGCGGCTCGGAAACGAGGAGAAGAGGATTCAAAAGATGGATTTCTCAAAGTTTCCCCTTATTGAAGGGGTCGGGGTTAAAGCCTTTGAAATCCCCTATGATAAGAGGCTCTTCCACCAGACCCTCAGAGAGTTCTACAGCATAAAGAAGCATTATGAAAAGGAAAAGCCCCCCAGAGGGTGGGATAACTTTATGTGTAAATACTGTCCCTACTATTACCTGTGCTATCCGGATGGAGAGCTCTAAATGCGTCTCCACTTTAAATCTCCTTCAACGACAGCTTCTATTTTTCCGCTGTTGTAGAGCTCGGCTATGAATGCTCTAATGGGGACCTGATTGAGAGCCAGTGCCTGTGGAGTTATATTGACTCCAAAATCATTGGCGAGTCTGTAGCTCAGCTCACTTATGCTTAGTGGTTCTTTTAGAAATTTCAAAATTTTTTCTTCGGTTTCTTCGATTCTTTTTAAGTTGAAGTCCAGGATCTCCAGTGCCTCTTCACCCTTCACACTCCGCCCATGGGAGGGAATTATGAGGAATTCATCATTTACATAATTCTTTAATTGTGTAATTGAATTTTTAAATAACTGCACATCGACGAGATATGGCACCCCTATGTTCCTGATGAGTCGCTCCCCAAAAAAACTGTCTCCTGCATACAAAACTCCATTATCCTCATCCAAAAAGCCCGTCATTCCAGGGGAGTGTCCATTTAGCTTCAATGTCTTGAGACCAAACAGCTCTTCCCCCCACTCAAATACTGCATGGGCTTTGACCTCCCTCTCAAACTGATAGACGAGAAAGCCTTTAGGCGCCTTCGAGCCAAAGGTAAGCAGCTCCCTGTTTAATGGGCTTTCTACCACAGAAAACTCAAAGCGATGCACAAAGAGGGGTTTTTCAAGTCTGGGCACAATGCTTATATGATCAGCGTGTCCGTGAGTGGCCAGGAGAAATTTTATCTCTACACCAAGCTTCCTAACTTCCCTCCTCAAATCCTTATGTCTCTTGCTGCCGTTTCCGGGATCAATCAGAAAGGCTTTACCTTCAAAGATCTTGATCATTGTGGAGGGACTTCCCGGATATAAATACAGATCTTCACCTAATTTTCTCAGCGCCATAAAACCACCAAAAGAATTTGAAAGTCATTGTATTTTAAGATTTGGTACTGTTAGGATAATTATAACATGCCTGACAGATAGTGTAGTTTTATTCTCTTTTACGAGCATTATCAAAAGCCCTAACAGTATCTTAAGATTTTGAGTTAAAGGTAGAGTTAGAGCTTGAGCTTGAAGAGGTCCGAGCGAGTTATAATCCCCACGGGAATTCCCTGTCGGTTTTGAACAATTACTGCGGGATGCTCCTCAAGGAGATACTTAACAATTTCCAAGTCATCCTTCTCGCTTACTATGGGGAATGGCTCATCCATGACCTCCATGGCTTTCCTTTCATATACATCCTCAAAATCCATGCTTTTTCGAACTAGGGATCTCTCCGTAATACTCCCTACGACTTTGCTTCCTGCAAGAACCGGAACCTGGGAAATGTTATTTTCATTCATGAGCTTTATGACTTTCTCCACTTTTTCATAGGGCTTCACGCCTATTATGGGGCTGGACATGATGGTTTTTGCCTTTATCTTGCTTTTTTTGCAGCTTATAAGAGCTTCCAGTATCCTGTTAAAAGTGGAAAGCCTTGGATCAACTTTTCCATTCTCAAGCTTAGCTATATATGCCTGAGTAACCCCCGCCCTTTTTGCGAGCTCTTCCTGTGTAATCCCAAGCTCCTTTCTAATCCTCTTTATCTCCCTGGGATCTATGGGTCTGGGAAGCACCACCATAAATAACCCTCGGTTATAATACGCCATCAAAATTAATAAATCTTTCCTTGATAACCATGGGTTATGTTTTTCCAAGATAATCATGCCGAAAAATATATAAAGCCTTCAACCGAGCTATGTACGTAAAAGTCCATAGGTGATGATCATGGAGGAGATAAAGAGGAATATAGTTGTGGAGGAGCTCTACAAGACCCCTGTGGAGATGCAGAAGGTCGAACTTGTCGAAAGGAAAGGAATTGGACACCCGGATAGCATTGCGGACGGTATTGCAGAGGCTGTGAGCAGGGCGTTGAGCAGGGAGTACATAAGGAGATACGGCATCATACTGCACCACAACACGGATCAGGTTGAAGTGGTTGGAGGAAGGGCTTATCCAAGGTTTGGCGGTGGAGAGGTAATAAAGCCCATTTACATTCTCCTCTCGGGGAGGGCAGTTGAGCTTGTGGATAGGGAACTATTTCCGGTTCATGAAGTGGCAATAAAGGCCGCAAAGGATTATTTGAGGAGGGCTGTCAGGCACTTAAACATAGATGAACACGTGGTTATAGACTCAAGAATTGGACAGGGAAGTGTTGATCTCGTTGGTGTTTTCAACAAGGCAAAGGAGAACCCAATTCCCCTCGCCAACGATACATCATTCGGTGTTGGTTTTGCTCCCCTGAGTGAGGTGGAGAAGATAGTCTATGAAACGGAAAAAATGCTGAACAGTGAGGACTTCAAGAGGAGATATCCCGCTGTGGGTGAAGATATAAAGGTTATGGGGCTTAGAAAGGGAGATGAGATAGACCTGACAATTGCTGCGGCAATGGTTGATAGTGAGCTCCAAACCCCGGCAGAATACCTTGAGGTCAAGCAGGCGGTTTATGAGGAGGTTAAGGGGATTGTGCAGGCTCACACTGAAAGAAAGGTTAACATTTTCATAAACACTGCCGATGATCCTGACAGGGACATATACTACATCACGGTAACCGGAACTTCTGCCGAATCTGGAGACGATGGAAGTGTTGGAAGAGGGAACAGGGTAAATGGTTTGATAACACCCAACAGATACATGAGTATGGAGGCAGCTGCAGGAAAGAATCCAGTTTCCCATGTTGGTAAGATTTACAACATTTTAGCGAACTTCATAGCTAGAGACGTCGCGGAGAAGGTTGAGGGTGTTGAGGAGGTTTATGTTAGGATACTGAGCCAGATAGGGAAGCCAATTGATAGGCCGCTCGTAGCAAGCCTCCAGATAATACCAAAGAAGGGCTACACGATTGAGAAAATAAGAAAACCAGCGTATGAAATAGCAGACGAATGGCTTGTCAACATAGTTAAAGTCAGGGAGATGGTTATCAACGGCAGGATAGATGTCTTTTGATTTTTAAATTAAAAGAAAAGGAATTAAACGGCAACTTTCCTCATTTTTTCTTGTTTTAAGATTCTGAGAATTCTGGCTTCCTCAGCGAGGATTTTCTCTTTCTGTTTCTTCACGATTTCCAATCTTTTTTCAAGAAGCTTTGCTTCCTCCATAAAACCACCTAGAGATAAAAGGGGTTCAATGTATATAAATTTTTCGTTCAATGCCATATTTAATTTCGTCAATTGTCTATGCAAAAAACCATACATTTAAAAGGCACGTATATTAAAAATATTCCGGTGAAGAAATGATAATCTCAATAAGTGGAACCCCCGGAGTGGGGAAAACTACAATCGCCAGGATTCTTGCAAAAAGACTGGGATATGAATACGTGAGCCTTAAGGACTTTGCCCTTAGGCATGGAATCGGGGAAATGGTGGAAGAGCTGGAAATAGATGTGGAGAAACTTGTAAAAGCTACCAAGAGGGAGTTTGAGGACAGGAACGTGGTTTTTGATGGACACTTAAGCCACCTGATTCCCTCGGATCTCGTTATAATCCTGCGCCTCCATCCCAGGATCATAGGGGAGAGGCTCTTGAGGAGGGAATACTCAAAAAAGAAGGTAAGCGAAAATGTTGAAGCAGAGCTCGTTGATGTGTGTTTGATAGAAGCCATTGAAAACAACGAAAACATTATAGAGGTGGACACCACAGACAAAACTCCCGAAGAAGTTGTGGGGGAAATTTTAAAGCTCATGAAAGCGGGTGTTAAAAGGAGAATCGGGATTGTGGACTGGAGTGAAGTTTATGATGACGTTATTCCATACTTAGATCTGGGAGGTGAGTGAGATGGGCCTCGGAATGTGGCTCAGAACGGGATTTTTAATGGCGGTCCTGACGGGAATTTTAATGGCTATAGGCTATTTCCTTGGAAGCGAGAGTGGAATGTTCCTAGCATTTATCTTTGCCCTTGGTATAAACTTCTTCAGCTACTGGTACAGCGATAAAATCGTTTTGACATGGTACCGGGCGAGGATACTCGACCCAATGGAGGCTCCCGAGCTGTATGAAATGGTCGAAGGGCTCGCAAATGAAGCGGGCATACCAACTCCAAAGATCGCTTTAGTCCCAACGGACGTTCCAAATGCCTTCGCAACGGGAAGGAATCCCAAACATGCCGTTGTTGCTGTGACACAAGGATTACTAAGGATTTTAAACAAAGATGAGCTTGAGGGAGTTATATCCCATGAGTTAAGCCATATTAAAAACAGGGATATCCTAATCCAGACCTTTGCCGCAGCACTTGCGGGAGCGATAATGATGATCGCAAGATGGCTGGGATGGATGGCATGGTTTGGAGGCGTTGGAGGAAGGGACAGGGATGAGGGAGGAAACATTTTGGGTGCTCTGGCAATTGCAATCCTTGCTCCCCTTGCGGCTATGTTGATACAGGCGGCAATAAGCCGTTCAAGGGAATATCTAGCCGATGAAACGGGTGCAAAGATAAGCGGAAAGCCATGGGCACTAGCGAGCGCTCTCGAAAAAATTGAAACCTATGTGTCAAGGAGACCCCTAAAGGGTGGAAACCCTGCAACGGCACACATGTTCATAATAAATCCCTTCAGAGGGGTGAACCTCGCCACGCTCTTTGCAACGCATCCCCCGACGGAGAAAAGGATAGAAAGGCTAAGGAAGATAGCTCAGGACATGGGTATGTACTTCTGATTCTCTTTATTTTGGGTCTTATATGAGACCAAGCACGCCCTTTCTTTTGATAAGGCTTTTATAGTTCTAAAATATTCTTTACTTTGGTGGTCACCATGAAGGTAGTTGTAATTGGCTCGGGAACCGCTGGGAGCAATTTTGCGCTCTTTGCAAGAAAGGTAGATAGAAAAGCGGAAATTTTGGTTATAGGCAAGGAAAGAACGATGCAATATTCTCCATGCGCCCTTCCCTTTGTCCTGAGCGGAAGAATAGAAAAGCTTGAGAACATAGTTGTCTTCCCCGGGGAGTTCTACAAAAGGCAGAGGATAGATATGATGCTTGAAACAGAGGTTAAGGAGATCGACAGGGAAAGGAAGGTTGTAATAACGGATAAAGGAGAGGTATCCTATGACAAACTCATTCTGGCCGTGGGCTCAAGGGCTTTCGTGCCTCCGATAAGAGGAGTGGATAGCAAGGGAGTTTTTACCCTGAAGAGCATGGAAGATGTCTCAAGGATACAGGCGTATCTGAAAGAGAGAAATCCCAAAAAAGCCGTGGTAATTGGAGCGGGTCTTATAGGTTTGGAAGGTGCCGTTGCCTTCAGAGAGCTTGGACTCGAAGTGCTCGTCGTGGAACTCCTCCCTCACCTGCTCCCGACCATGCTCGATAAAGACATGGCTTCAATAGTCCAGAAGCACCTTGAGGAAAAGGGAATCAAGTTTAAATTCGGCGTTGGTGTTAGTGAAATAGTCGGGGATCCTGTGAAAGGCGTTAAAATTGGAGAAGATGAAATAGAGGCAGATTTGGTTCTCGTTGCAACTGGAGTTAGAGCAAACACGGATTTAGCCAAAAAAGCGGGGCTTGAAGTGAACAGAGGCATAATTGTAGATGAGTACCTAAGGACAAGCGACCCCGATATTTACGCCATTGGAGACTGTGCCGAAACCTTCGATGCTATTACTGGCAAGAGAACACTCAGTCAGCTGGGAACAACGGCGGTTAGGATGGCTAAGATTGCTGCCATAAATGCCCTTGGCGGCGAGGAGAAATTTAAACCCGTTTTTAACACGGCGATCACAGAGCTCTTCGACCTTGAAATAGGAACCTTTGGAATGACACAGGAAAGGGCCGAAAAGGAAGGCATCAAGGTCGCGGTCGGAAAGTTCAGGGGCTCAACAAAACCCGAATACTATCCGGGAGGAAAGCCAATAACGGTTAAATTAATCTTCGGCATGGATAAGAAGCTCATAGGAGCACAGATAGTCGGCGGCGAAAGGGTGTGGGGAAGAATAATGGCTCTGAGCATGGCAGCTCAAAAGGGTGCCACCCTTGAGGATGTGGCATATGCAGAAACCGCCTATGCACCACCGATAAGCCCGACCCTGGACCCAATAAGCATCGCCGCAGAGATGGCACTAAGAAAATTTAAATGAAGGGATCACTCGTTCCCTTCCTCCTTTTTGAGTGCCTCAAGCTTTGGAATAAGATTTTCGATGATCTCCATGAAGGCTTTTGATGCCTGGCTTTCCTCATTGAGGACTATTGGGATGCCCAGATCACTTGCTTCCCTGGCTTTTAAGTCAATCGGGATTTTCCCAAGGAAGTCAACACCCTCTTTCTTGGCGAGCTTTTCACCGCCGCCCTTACCAAAGATATCTATTTCATTGCCACAGTGCGGGCATATGAGGTAGCTCATGTTTTCGATAACGGCGATGTAAGGAACATTCATCTGCTTCATCATGTTCACAGCTTTTCCAGTGTCCAAAAGCGCAACTTCTTGGGGAGTGGTCACTATTATAGCAGCGTCGAGATTTATGCTCTGGATTACGGTTAAAATTTGATCTCCTGTTCCTGGTGGAAAGTCTATTACCATGAAGTCAAGGCTTCCCCACTTCACATCTCCCAAAAGTTGCTTAACTGCCTTTGTAACCAGCGGGCCACGCCATATGATTGGCTGGTCTTCACCCACGAGAAAGCCCATGCTCATTACTTTTATTGGGGTCGTCTGTCCCATGAAGTCATTCATAGGAGGAATCATTTCAAAGCGTCCATCATCAAGCTTCTCCGCCAGAACCTGCTCCTTATCAACACCGAGCATTTTGGCTACGTTCGGGCCGTGGACATCCGCATCGAGAACTCCAACGAAAAATCCCTTCTTAGCCAGAGCAGTTGCGAGATTCACGGCTACCGTTGATTTTCCAACACCGCCCTTACCACTTAAAACAGCTATTTTGTATGTCCACTCCTTCTGTTTTTCCTTAATTCTCTGGGTGAGAGGGTCAGCCCCCAAACCCCCTATATTCAATGTTGGAGGAGTCTTAACGGTCATGACAATCACCTCATTTATAGTATTTCATATGAAAATCCGATAAGGAGCTTATAAGCTTTGTCCTAAAATAAGACAATACTGGGCAAAAATGAGTAATAAAAAGAGGAAGCTCATGGAAGGGTTACTTCGACACCCAAAACCTTCCACATAGCTTTAATCTGCTCTTTCATTTCCTGTATGGCTTCTGGCTTCTTGAAGAGGTGCTTGAATCTTCCCTGCATTCTTAGATAATCCTCCAATGGCTTTTTGAATGTTATAGCTACTATTTTTCCACCTTCGCGCTTGACCTTTGCCCCTCCTCCGGGAGCCTGTATTTTTATGTTGTGGAAGTCACCATTTTCAATTTCGAAGAGTGGCCATACTCCTGTTTCTATTGCAAGTCTCGCCAGCTCTACACCTTTCTCCAGTGGACTCTTCCACCCTGTCGGGCAAGTACAGTGTGCTTGAATAAAAGCGGGCCCATCAACTGCTGCAGCCTTTTTAACTTTTCTTACAAGGTCAAGGGCATTTCCAACACTCGCTGTTGCCACATATGGAACCTGATGAGCTGCAGCTATGAGAGCCACCCATTTCTTTGGTTTGTCTTCTCCTATTGAATATGTCCCCGGGGGTGAAGTAGTTGTCCATGCGCCATAGGGCGTGGAGCTTGATCTCTGGATTCCCGTGTTCA
>NZ_JBMXHE010000061.1:0-5387 GCF_053987695.1 Palaeococcus sp. (in: euryarchaeotes) | reverse complement strand
TGTCAACAGGTGATTTCATGAGGGAAAAATGTGGCATATTTGCAGCGAAAACAGAAAACGCCCCTAAGAAAGCATACTACGCATTACTGGCTCTTCAACATCGCGGACAGGAAAGTGCGGGAATAAGCATATGGAAGAGAGGCATGAAAACATATAAAGGTCTGGGTCTGGTTCCGGAAGTCTTTAAAAATGGCATTTTGGATTCTATGGACTCAAACCTGGCAATCGGGCATGTGAGATACTCCACCTTTGGAGGTTTAAACGAAGCTCAGCCCCTTGAAGTGGAGTGCTGTGGAAAGAAGCTTTCCCTGGTTCATAATGGTACTTTGACCAACTACATGCTTCTGCGCCGGGAATATGAGAAAAAAGGTTTCAAATTCAGAACTTCTGTGGATAGTGAGCTTCTGGGAATCTCCTTTCTAAGCCATTACATGGAGGTTAAGGATGAATTTGAGGCTATGAAACTGGTTTTTAAAGAAGTTAAGGGAGCTTATTCCCTTGCATTCCTTTTTGATGGGAAGATTCTTGTGGCGAGAGATCCCCTCGGCTTCAGACCTCTCAGTTATGGTGAGGGTGATGGCATTTATTTTGCTTCCGAGAGTTCTGCCCTTTTGATGTTTCTTTCGGAGATAAGGGATGTGAAACCTGGAGAAGTCTTTCTAATAGGAGATGAAGTTGAGAGCAGGCTTTTGATGAGGAAGCCTCATGCACACTGTGTTTTTGAGTATATTTATTTTGCACGCCCTGATAGCATGATGGAGGGGAGAAATGTTTATAGAACCCGGATAGAGATGGGTCGACAATTGGCAAGAGAAGATAATGTTGAGGCAGATGTTGTAATAGCCGTTCCGGATTCTGGGAGATCCGCCGCCATAGGCTACTCAATGGAAAGTGGAATTCCTTATGAGGAAGGACTAATAAAAAATCGTTACATCGGGAGAACTTTCATAATGCCGAGCCAGGAGCTCAGAAGTTTGAATGTCAAGCTTAAGCTGAGCCCTGTTGGCGAGGTCATTAAGGATAAGAGGGTTATCCTGGTGGATGATTCCATCGTGAGGGGCACAACAATGAAGCGTATAGTTCTCATGCTCAAGGATGCTGGAGCGAAGGAAGTCCATGTAAGAATATCCTCCCCTCCAATAAAACATCCGTGCTACATGGGAATAGACATTCCAAGCAGGCACGAGCTTATAGCCTCCTGGAAAAGTGTAGAGATGATTAAAAAGAGCATTGGAGCTGATTCTCTGAGATACTTGAGCATAGAAGGATTAAAAAAAGCTGTTGGTATAGAGGATTTATGCATGGCATGTCTGAACGGCGTCTATCCCGAGTATGCTTTTGACCTTTAGGGAGCCTTTGAGCCTGTGATCTTTAGAAAAATTTATACGCTTCCCGTCTCACTATTTTTAGGTGGGTTCATGATAGGCGTCGTCGGTGGGGGGATAGCGGGATTAACGGCTTCAATTGCCCTCGCTAGGAGAGGATTTGGCGTTACACTCATTCATAAAGGCATAAAGAACACAAATTCATATCTTGCTCAGGCAGGGGTGGCATTTCCGGTTCTTGAAGGGGATTCAATAAAATCCCACGTTCTCGATACAATTAAGGCAGGGCGCTACATTAATGACGAGGAGGTGGTTTGGAACGTCATTTCAAAGGGTAGTGAGGCATATGATTTTCTCCTCTCCCTTGGGGTGGAGTTTGAATACACCGAACTTGAGGGTGGACATGCTTTTCCGAGGGTCTTCACGATTAAGAACGAAACTGGAAGACATCTAACTCAAATTCTTTACATGAGGGCTAGAGAGCTGGGTATTAATTTTGTCGAAGGCACTGCTGATGCCCTTGCTATCAAGGAGGGAAAATGTTATGGTGTATTTGTGGAGGGCGAGTTTTTGAAATTTGATGCGACAATTCTGGCTAGCGGAGGATACACGGCCCTCTTCAGGTATACTGCCGGTTCTCCAATGAATACTGGGATTCTCATAGGAGATGCGGTCATGAAAGGGGCTTTAGCAAGGGACTTGGAGTTCGTTCAATTTCATCCGACGGGGTTCATCGGGAAAGAGGGTGTTAAATTGATAAGCGAGGCGGTGAGAGGACACGGAGCCAAATTGGTTAATTCAAAGGGCGAGCGCTTTGTGAACGAACTCGAGCCGAGGGATGTCGTGGCTAGGGCAATCTATGCGGAGATGCAGGAGGGGGAAGTATATCTGGATGCAACACGAATAGAGGATTTTAAGGAGAAATTCCCGCAGATATATGCCTTTTTGATTAGGGAGGGCGTAAACCCTGAAAAAGATTTAATCCCCGTCTCCCCGATAGCCCACTATTCCATGGGGGGTTTGAGCGTTGATCTATGGTACAGGAGCACAATTGAAAATCTCTATGCGATAGGAGAAGCCGCTTCCAATGGATTCCATGGTGCCAACCGTCTGGCGAGCAACTCTCTTTTAGAGTGCATAGTGAGCGGTCTGGAGGTCTCAAGGACGGTATTTAGAGATAGACCACGGCTCGAAGATGTGGGGGATGTCGAGGATACTAGTGAGGAGCCAGGGGATCTGGAGAGTGTAAGGGAGATTCTGTGGGGATATGCCGGGATAGTTAGGAACGACGTGGGCATCAAAAGAGGGTTGAATGAACTGGAGGGTGTGGATGTAGATCCCAGAATTAAACTCCTGGCGGAAGGAATTTTGAGGGCTGCCCTTGAGAGGAGGGAGAGCCGGGGCGCTCACTTCAGGGAGGATTATCCCTTCTCAAGGAAGGAGTTTGAAAGATCGATATTTTTCAGTGCTGCGAGTATAAAAAGAAGGGAGGTTTTCTGATCTCTCCCCATACTGTCCGGATAAGCAGTTGAGACGTTAGGTTTAAGGTTCTGTTCATTTCCTTGCTTATAATCTTTTAATGTATAACTCGGATAGATATGAATTATTCAGTGATCAAAATGCTAGATGCTAGAAGTCATTAGACAACTCTTCAGGTCTCATTTGAACCCTCTGTACACATAGACAAATGGTTGTAGGCACAACATTTTTATCTTATTCGCCTTATTCTCTTTTGATAAGTCATGAAAATAGTTATAGCCACTTTAAATTTGCTGCACTTATAAGATTATTCCCGGGGATAACCATGACAGACGAGAAGTTTGAGAAAGTGATCAAATTAAGTGAGAAATTTCTTGAACCGAGATATGCGCTTTCTTTTGTTGTGATTATTGCAACTATATTCCGGCTCATCCCTTTGAGATATCACTATCTTTTCGGTTATGATCCCTATTTTCACTTGGCTTACATTGAGGAGAGTTTAAAAGCCGGAGAGTGGATGAAATTCATCACTTTTGCCGGTGGTCCATGGGGGTACTTTATTAGTCATCCCCTTGGGTTATACATGACACCAGTTTACATCTACAAGCTCCTCTCGGTTTTTGGAGTTTCCCTCTATAACGCTTTTAGGATAACTCCCGTGATTTTTGGAGTTTTAACAGTAGCTTTCTTTTATCTTGCCATGCTCAACTTCTACGGGGAGAGAGAGGCATTCTTTTCATCATTTCTTCTTGCTGTAATGTTTGGGCATGCTTTTAGGTCAATGGCTAATTATTACCGCGGTGATAATTACATGCTCTTCTGGTACAGCGTGGCTTTATTCGGGATTTCTTTGGCGTTTAAGTATAACGAGGAGAACTGGAAATACAAAAGACACATTTTCTATTTGATTCCTGCCTTTGCCAGCGGCTTGGCTTCCATCTTCTGGAAGGCATACTATCCAATCTTCGTCTTTTTGCTTGGAAATGCCCTTTTCATTGCACTCTGGGCGTTTTTTATGGATAAAAAAAGATATTTCTTGGACTCGGCTTTACTAACTCTTTCCACGGCTCTGGGTGCTTTATTGGCAATTAAGTTTGGAGATATGTATGGACATGGTATGTTGTGGAACAGCTATCTAACTAAGAAAATTGTGGGGAGCATTGGGCTCCAGCTTGGGAGTATAAAAGATTTGTACTTACTAGCCCATATCAAATTGTTTATACCTCTTTCCTTGTTTTTCATTCTTTTCCTCTTTGGACTTACTTATATTTCAAATAAAAAAATCAGGTTTGCCGTTTTTGGAACTGGTCTGCTAATAGGGCTTCTCATGTTTTTTAAGGTTGGTGGTTCTTATGCATCCCTTCTAAAAGAAGCATCAACAGGATTTGGAATATTTAGGAGTGCACCCATACTGGAAACCCAAAAGAGCGGATTTGGGGATCTTTTTACAGCTTATAATTTGGTATTGTTCTTGGCTCCCTTTTATGTTCTAAAATTTAAAAAGCCAAAAATGGCAGATTTCATGACTCTGGGTTTAATTATTCCTAGTCTAATCATGGTTTACTACTGGACCCGCTTTTTGTTTATTGGCTCAATGGCAATTGCTCTCATGGGCGGTGTTGGACTAGTTGCTCTCTATGATTTTGTGATTCCAAGGTTTGAAGAAAGAAAAGCTTTGGCATTAAGCATCGCTTTATTGGTCATAATTCCGGCTTTCAGCGGAGCATTGGGATTTGAGCGTGTTTATCAGGAAAAGCCGTTTATGAATAAAAACTGGGAAAATGCCCTCCGCTATCTGGGGAAGGTCTCAAATGAGAACGATATTGTTTTAGCATGGTGGGATTACGGTCACTGGGTGACTTACTATGCAAGAAGATCTCCCGTTGCTCAGGGAAGTCCAAACAGAAATGTCGCTCGCTTTTTGCTTGGCAATTTAAGCGAAAGATGGGCTATGAACTATGGGGTTGATTACATAATCGTCTCCTATGATACCGCCCTTAAATTCGGGGCAATTTTGGAGACAGCAAACGTTTCAAAGGAAGGCCACTTTTTAATGATTTTGCCGTTGATTTCCAGATTTGGAACACTTATCTTTGAGAAGGAGGGCTATAAAATAGTTGCCCGGTCGGGAGAAGAGTGGCAGGTTCTGGTGAACGCTGAAGGCCAGGTGTTTTCGCCAAAAGAGGCATTTTTGGAGTATAAGAACAACATAACAAAGCTAAATCTCAAAAGCGAAAAAGTTGGGAATGCTTACGTTTATATGAACCTAAACTATGGTTATGCCGTCTTAATAAGCGAAAAAACGTTCAATATCACTTTAGCTAAACTTATGTTCACGAATGAATATGCTAAAGACTATAAACTGATTTACTCTGACGGTGGTTACATCAAGATATTCCACTTCAAGCATCCCAATGTGGTCGTTGAGCGGAATGACGGTGAGATAATCCTTAAATTCGAGAATGCCACTGGGACAAGCCTGGGACTCTATGGATATCTGGAGAACGGGACACTCGTCTTTAAAAAGTGGTACTCTGTGAAGGATTTGAAAGAATTTGAACTGCCGAAGGACATCAACGGGAG
>NZ_JBMXHE010000060.1:0-2063 GCF_053987695.1 Palaeococcus sp. (in: euryarchaeotes) | reverse complement strand
AGCAGCAGTAGCAACATCAGGAATGCCAGCTTCTTCATGGAATAAAATGAGGAGAGCTTAGAATAAAAGCCTTACTCAATATTTTTAATAGAGGAGGACTACTTTAAACCATGGGATTTGAGGTTTACAGAATAAAAGCCAAGAGTATCTACACAAAAAGCCGCATTCCCGGAGTGGATTATGTCATCAATCAGTATGTAGGATGTCAGTTCGCGTGTAAATACTGCTATGCGAAGTTTATATGCAAATGGAAGCCGTACGGCGAATGGGGTTCCTGGGTGGAAATTAAGGAGAATGCTCCCGAACTTGCGAGAAAGCATGTGAAAGGAAGCGTGGTAATGTCGAGCATAAGCGATCCCTATCAGCCACTTGAAGGGAAATTAAAGCTCACGAGAAGAGTTCTCCGGTATATGGACAAGAGGAACGAGCTGAGCATTTTGACGAAATCACCGCTCATTTTGAGGGATGTAGATATCTTAAAGCTCTTCCACCGTGTCGAAGTGGGTTTCACCTTAAATAGCTTTGAAGGGAGGGAGAAGAAGCTCATAGAACCTTTAACACCTCCGCAGAAATCAAGAATAAATGCTTTAAAAAAGCTGAGCGATGAGGAGATTAAGACATATGCCTTTATAAGCCCTATAATTCCTCACCTAACGGATGTTGAAAGCATAATAAGGGAAACGAGAGACCTTGTGGATTATTATTTCTTTGAGATCCTCAACTTGAGTGCCAGCGGAAAGGAATTTGAAGCTCTCTTGAGGGAGAATTTTGAGGAAAGCTACAAGGTCATGACCGTGGAAAAGAAGTTCTGGGATTTTGTGAAGGAGCTTAGGGAGATGATACAAAAGCTTGGAGTTAAAACTGAAGGCATAGAGATTCACAAAAGGGGATGGGAGTTGATAAAGCCTTAAATAGTTCTTTTTCGAAGGGATAATCATGAGAAGAGGTATTGCCGAGCTTCCCCTACATGGAGGGCATGTTCCCCCATGGCTTGCCCTTAGAATGAAGAGGTTATCCAAGCTTCTCCTCAGGCTTCTGATAGATGAATACGGTACGGAAGGACTTTTGGAGAGACTGGCGGATCCGATATGGTTTCAAGCCCTTAATAATTTGATTGGTATGGATTGGGATTCATCGGGAAGCACAACGGTCACAGCGGGAATATTAAAAGAGGTTCTCTCCGAAGAAGATTTTGGTGTCAGAGCTGCTGGAGGGAAAGGTGCAAGGAGTAGAAGAACACCTGAAGAGCTGAAGCAGATAGGCAGGATATATGAGCTTGATGTTGAGAAATATATAAAAACATCAAAACTCGTTGCAAAAGTCGATACCGTGGCACTCCAAACAGGATATCAGCTCTACCATCATGTCTTCTTTGTGGATAGGGAAGGTAGATGGGCGATAGTGCAGCAGGGGATGAAGCCGGACATTAAAATGGCGAGAAGATACCACTGGTTTGATACAAACACCTTCACGATGGATCCCCATAAGGGCATAATTGGGATTAAAATGAACTATGCATTGAACACAATCTCAAGAGAAGCTAAAGAATACCAAAAAACGCTCCTCGATGTGGTCTCCGAAGACCCGAGGAAGATCGAGCGGGAAGTGGAAACACTTAAAGCCGTGGAGGAGGGTTATCGCCCATTGGTTTACTACAAGCCACGGGATGCAGATGAAATTCCACTATTGAGGAGGTATAAGAGCCTTGGAAAGCTCGAGCTCAACAGGAAGGCACTTGAAATTGCAAGGGAGCTTTCTGTTTCAAACTATGATGAGCTTCTTCTTGTCAAGGGGCTGGGTCCCAGCACCCTTCGTGCCCTCTCGCTCGTGCTTGAGCTCGTCTATGATGTTCACCCCTCATGGAAAGATCCAGTAACCCATCCCCCTGATCCCTTCAAATTTGCATACGCTGTGGGGGGAAAGGACAGGGTGCCCTTCCCCATAGAAAGACGCACATATGATGAACTGAACTCCTTTTTGGAGCTTCTTTTGGAGAAGGGCAAGAGGGAGAGGGATTTAGTGAAACAGGTAACGAGGATAAGTAAAAGGTGGAGATTTCCTGA
>NZ_JBMXHE010000059.1:0-11772 GCF_053987695.1 Palaeococcus sp. (in: euryarchaeotes) | reverse complement strand
AGAGAACTGGGTTTGGAGGCTTATGTTGATGATGTGTTCAAGCCCAACTTGAGGGTTTACCGTGGCGTTAAAGCAATATACGCCATCAGACCCACACCTGAGATAATTAAGCCAATTCTGACCCTCTCAAAAAAATTGGGTGTTCCCCTCTATATTCTGCCATTCTCCCTCGATGAGATGCCCCGTGAACTGAGGCTCGAGAATTACAAAGGTCTGGCTATTTACAAGAATGAGTGACAGGGATAAGAGAACGTTTTGATAATGCCCGTAAAAGAGAATAAAACTACATTATTGTTAAGCACGCTAGGACTATCCACCAGTACGGAGTAACATTTCAAAAAGCTATATAAAGAGATCACCAAGATTAGCATGGTGGTGAACGTGAGACTTTTCGGGACAGCGGGTATTAGAGGACCCATTGAATCAAAAGTTACCCCGGAGCTTGCTTTAAACGTTGGAAAAGCCGTGGGAACCTATGTTAAGAGTGGAGTCGTTGTCATTGGAAGGGATGCAAGGACATCAAGCATCATGCTAGAGAATGCTATCGTGAGCGGACTTCTCAGTACGGGAGTCGATGTGATACGTTTGGGGTTGATTCCCACGCCAATGCTGGCTTGGGCAACAAACAAGCTTGGAAATGCCGGAATTATGATAACGGCTTCCCACAATCCTCCCAGTGATAATGGAATAAAGGTTTTCAACGAGAAGGGGATAGAGTTCTTTCTTGAGCAGGAAGGGGAGCTTGAGGAAATAATATTCTCCCGGAGCTACAAAAAAGCGAAATGGGATGAGATAGGTTATGTGGTTGACAGAGAACTCAAAAATGACTATATAAATGCCCTCCTTGATTATGTCGATCATGAAACCAAGCTCAAGGTCTTGCTCGATATGGGGAATGGTGCTGGAAGTGTTATAACACCCTATCTCCTCCGCAAGATGGGGGCTAAGGTTGTTACCTTGAATGCACAGACGGATGGTCATTTCCCCGGAAGAAAATCGGAACCCAGATATGAGAATATAGCATATTTGAGCAACCTCGTCAGGGATCTGGGAATGGACTTGGCAATTGCCCAGGATGGAGATGCCGATAGGATAGCGGTCTTTGATGAGAAAGGAAACTATATCGAGGAAGATACCCTCATAGCCCTCTTTGCAAAGCTCTATGCTGAGGAAAATAAGGGAGGGAATATTGTGGTTTCCATAAACACCTCCTTCAGGATAGACAGGGTCGTCGAAGAAGCTGGAGGAAAAGTTTACCGGGTTCCTTTGGGACAGCTCCATGACGGGATCAAGAAGTACGGGGCGATTTTTGCAAGTGAGCCATGGAAGTTTATCCATCCAAGATTTGGCCTCTGGATTGACAGCTTTGTAACAATCGGACTCCTCCTCAAGATCATAGATAAGGAGGGAAAACCCCTCTCCGAGATAGTAGCCGACATTCCAAGGTATTACCTAGTAAAAAAGAACGTCAAATGTCCAGACGAGCTGAAACCAAAGGTCATGGAGACTGTAAAGGAGAGGCTTCAAGAAGCACTTAAAAATGAGGTCGAGGAAGTTTTGACGATTTCAGGAATCCGGCTTAATCTGGAGGATGGTTCATGGGTTCTTGTGAGGCCCAGCGGGACAGAGCCCAAGATTAGGGTCGTTGTTGAGGGGATAAGTGAAAAGAGGAAAGAGGAACTCTTTGATCTGGCTTACAGTCTTGTTTCAAAGACCGTTTCCTCTCTATCTTAATTTATACAAATCTTGCGGGACGGAGCGTCTTTAAGCTTATGCCCTTCTCTGTTATTCTCAATTTGAGCCCCTCCTTTGCCACGATGGTCTTTATTCCTGTAACATTCTGAATAAATTGAGCTTCTTTGTAGGGGTTTGCGAAGTGCATCTTCATCCCCACATGGCTTATAACAAAGAGTTCAGGTTTTTCCTCCATCTTCTTGAGCAGGTAAACGGCGTCTTCTGTCGTCATGTGATATGGTATTTTCATGTCCTTCGGTCTCGTTACTGAAGCTATAATGATCCTAGAGCCGCTGTATATCTCTCGCATCTCATCGAAGTATTCCGTATCGGGTATATAAGAGATAATACCTTCCTTGGCTTCCAGACGAAAACCTATGGTCGTGGGATCTGAGTGGATGGTTGGGGTTATGGTCATTTTGTCCTCACCAAGGAATATTTCGTCCCCCGGAACTGCTCTATAGACTTTTTCTAGGGAATTGAGATGATACTTTGAAATAGCAGGAGTATGTGTTTCATCTCCTTCTATAACACTTTTTGATGCTATTAGAATTCCTCTCTTTTTTGTAACCCCTATAGTCATCCCTTCTACCATAACTTCGGTATCATTGCAGTGATCAACGTGCCTGTGTGAAATGAATATGGCGTCGAGCTTTCTGGGATCCAGTTTATAGCGCCATGACCTTATCAATGCTCCGGGGCCGGGGTCAACATGTATTCTTTTATCAGCGCTTATAAAAAAGCCCCCTGTTGAGCGAAATTGTGTTATAGTTATGAATCTACCGCCGCCGCTTCCAAGGAATACTATTTCCACAATTCTCCCTCCCTTTCTTTTTGCAGATGTTCATGTATCTTACGGGCGGGTATATAAGGTATTTGGCTACCCGAACAAAATGTATAACGTACACTCCTGTTCAACAAAATTTATGAGGTATATTTCATGTTTTTATCTGGGTCTGCATGTATATCTTAGTATAATGATGTAATTTTTTGTTATATTTTGTGTAAACTAATGCATTATTGTTTAATATACCTCCTCAATGAATAACCAAAAGTGTTTTATAGTTGTGAAAGATTTTTTGATAATGCAAACAACACTGTGGGGTGAAATTAGATGGAGTTAAAACCTTATATTCCACCTGAAAAGTCTCTACCCGAATATACTGTAAAGGCTTTTATTCTGGGTGTTGTACTGGCAATAATAATGGGTGCAGCAAATGCATATCTTGGAATGTATGCGGGTATGACCGTAAGTGCGAGCATTCCCGCAGCGGTCATATCAATGGCAATTCTAATGGCGTTCAAGGACAGGAATATACTGGAGAATAACATGGTTCAAACGGCAGCTTCAGCAGGTGAGTCCCTTGCAGCAGGTGTTATATTCACTTTTCCAGCTCTGATTGTGCTTGGTGAATACACGGAGTTCCCCTACTGGCTGATCACCATAATAGCAGCATTGGGCGGTTCGCTTGGAGTTCTCTTCACGATAGTACTGAGGAGGGCATTCATAGCCGAGGAGAAACTACCCTACCCCGAGGGTACAGCATGTGCCGAAGTTCTCATTGCCGGAGATAAAGGAGGTTCACATGCAAAGCCAATATTCTACGGTGGTATCTTTGGAGGTCTCTATAAATTCCTTGGAAGCTCTGGGCTGTGGGCAGGGACAGTTGAAACAGCCAAAATGGTCGGTTCAAGAATATTTTATATAGGAAGCGATCTCTCAGCAGCCCTTGTGAGTGTGGGATATATTGTTGGGCTCAACATAGCATTTTTGGTCTTCCTCGGCGGTGCAATAGCCTGGTTCATAGCAATCCCACTTTATGTGGCAAAGACGGGAAATCCACATGGATTGAGCCTCTTGGATTTGGCTTGGGTAACATGGAGCACAAAGATCAGGTACATGGGCGTTGGAGCTATGGTCGTCGGTGGTTTATGGAGCCTAATAAAACTCAGGGGCCCGATTTCGAGGGGTATAAAGGCTGGTCTGGAAGCTACAAAGCACAGGCAGAACGGAGGAACACTTTTAAGAACTGAAGAAGACATGCCAATGAACAGCGTTCTACTGTTGATTGCAGCATTCATAATACCTCTATTTCTACTATATGCTCATGTAATTGGTTCCATAGGAATTGCCGCCCTTATGGCGGTAATAATGCTCATAGTGGGATTCTTTGGAAGTGCAATAGCTGGATACTTAGCCGGTGTCGTAGGTTCATCAAACAACCCTGTTTCAGGTATCACCATAATGAGCCTCCTCTTCACGGCTCTGGTACTTAAGGGGCTTGGATTAAGTGGAACTGAGGGTATGGTTGCCACAATTTTAGTCGCGGCGGTTATATGTACGGGTGCAGCCATAGCAGGAGATACAATGCAGGATTTAGCCACGGGTTACATAGTGGGTGCAACTCCAAAGAGGCAGCAGGTCTTTGAGATTATAGGCACATTCTTTGCCGCACTTGTTATGGCACCTGTTCTTAACCTTTTGATTAAGGCTTATGGTATTGCTGGAACTCCAACGGCTAAAGAGAACGCATTAGCTGCTCCTCAGGCATTTTTAATGGCTAAAGTTACAGAGGGTGTCTTTACCGGTACATTGGAGTGGACCATGGTTTATATAGGTGCTGGAATTGCCATAGCTCTGATAGTGCTCGATGAGATACTTGCCATGAAAGGTTCAAAGTTCAGAACGCCTGTAATGCCCGTTGCCGTCGGAATATACCTCCCATTGAGCCTCGGTGTTCCGATATTCGTGGGTGGTATTTTCAGGTGGCTCGTGGGAAGAGCTAGGGGTGCCAAGGTCGAGGAGAAGCCCACAGATGCGGGTGTCCTTGGAGCAGCGGGTTTAATAGCCGGTGAAGCTTTGATGGGTATAGTGTTCGCCGGCCTGATAGTTGCAAACAAAGCTCCAAGTATAGGTTTCTCGAGCAACATTCTCGGAGTTATCCTCCTAGCTGGAATCCTGGTATGGCTCTATCTGACGGGAGTAAGGGAAATTGAATGATCCTTTCCTTTTTATTCTTGAACCAAAAATAGCTTAAATTAGAAGGATCATTTTAGGATGGTGATGGAGATGGATATCGAGGCTGTTTCTAAAGAGGTGGAGCGTCTTGAGGACGAAATGGTGAAAACACTGGTTGAGTTAATTAAGATACCTGCCATAAGCCCTGAGTACGGTTATGAGGGCGAGTTTGATAAGGCGATGAAACTCTTGGAAATCATAAAAGACTGGCCTTTTGATAAGGTTGAGCGTTATGATGCTCCTGATGAGAGGGCTAAGAATGGTGTCAGACCAAACATTCTCGCGTATTATTACGGCGAACAGGGCGAGGATTCACCAAGATTGTGGATTTTAACGCATTTGGATGTTGTCCCGCCCGGCGAGGGCTGGACGGTTACTGAGCCTTTCAAACCCGTCGTTAAGGATGGTAAAATTTACGGGCGCGGGAGTGAGGATAATACTCAAAGCCTTGTTTCCTCACTGTATGCGGTTAAGGCCTTGATGAATCTCGGCGTAAGGCCCAAGCGCACGATTATTCTGGCTTTTGTTAGTGACGAAGAAACAGGCAGCAAGTATGGTTTAGAATGGTTAATAAAAGAACATCCAGAATTATTCCAAAAGAATGACCTTGTTCTCGTGCCGGATGGTGGGAATGAGGATGGTTCGTTCATTGAAGTAGCGGAGAAGAGCATACTCTGGATGAGGATTAAAGTCAGGGGCAAGCAGGTTCACGCGAGCATGCCCGATAAGGGCTTGAACGCTCACAGGGTTGCCCTCGATTACGCTTACCATCTTGATAAACTCCTCCACGAGAAGTATAATGCTGTGGATGAGTTGTTTGACCCGCCAGAGAGCACTTTCGAACCCACTATGGTTAAGAATCCGGCGGATTCGCCGAACATTGCTCCCGGCGAGCATGAACTTGTTTTTGATTGCAGGGTTTTGCCCGTTTACAAGCTCGATGACGTTTTGAAGGATGCTGAGGGGCTGGCAAAGAAAATCGAGGCGAATTATGAGGGTGCAAAAATTAAGATTGAAGTAATCCAGCGTTTGGATGCTCCAGAACCCACATCAAAGGACAGTGAAATCGTAAAACTCCTTCAAAAAGCCATAAAAGAACTCAGGGGAAAGGAAGCCCACGTGGGGGGTATTGGAGGTGGAACATTCGCTGCCCATTTCAGGGCACTTGGAATCCCCGCAGTTGTATGGGCGACCCTCGATGAAATGGCTCACCAGCCGAATGAGTATGCGAAGATAGAAAACATCGTGGAAGACGCAAAAATCATGGCCACCCTTGCCATCCTTTGATTTTATATTTTCTATACGCTTGGCACACCGCAATGGTTAGATCATAATCGATAACCACACGTGAGGAGTATGGACAGAAGTTGCATATCCACTCGTCTATGGGAATCCCACCATAGCATCTATCAAATTTTTCCAGCATCTCATAACTTATGTTATCAATCAGCTTGCCGCATGGTAATCTGAGATTTAAAATTCGGATGTTTGGAGCAGATACTTCCTCCATTTTAATCCATAATGTAATATCCAATCATGCATATATAACTTTTTCTGGTCTACATGTTCAAGGCCTGCTCTCCCAATGCTTCAAAATCATTTGAAGCTGTAAACAAGCATTTATACCTGTAGCGTTGAATATTCCATGGTGACGATAATGAGGACGCCCGGGTTGGCGGCATTGGTGTTAATAGTCCTCATCACAGGCACAGTGCTGGCAGGGGGATGCCTCAATACAGGGACATCTGCTACTTCCAGCACCGTCAATAACACCTCCCATACAACACCGGTTTATCCTACGAGCAGCGATACCCTCAACGAGCTCGAGGAAATGGCGACCATTAACAATCTCTTTGCATCCGAGTTATATGGGGAGTTCTCCTCTAGGGAGGGAAACGTATTCTTTTCCCCTTACAGTATTCTAACGGCTCTCTCAATAGCCTATGAAGGGGCAAAGGGCAGGACAGCGGAGGAGATGGCCAAAGTGCTGCATCTTCCTAAGGACGATTTAGAGAGGAGAGAAGGGTTTAGAATGCTGATTTTACGCCTCAACAACCCCGCAAGCGACGCTTATATCCTTAGCACCGCCAACGCTCTCTGGGTGCAGAAGGACTTCCCTATAAAGGAAACCTATATTGAAGTCGTGAAAAAGTACTACCTTAGCGAAGTTAAAGAAGTCGACTTCCAGAAAAATCCGGAGGGAGCTGCACTTCAGATAAACCGGTGGGCGGAGGAAAAGACCCACGGAAGGATAAAGAACCTTGTCTCCAGCATTGATCCGCTGACGAGGCTCGTCATAGCCAACGCCATTTACTTCAAGGCCAACTGGTCGAGCCGCTTTAGTCCTGCCAGCACAAGAAATGGAACTTTTTACGCCCCAAATGGAGCAGTGGTTGTGCCAATGATGCATCAAACGGGACGCTTCGGCTACTTTGAGGGTGATGATCTCAAGGCTCTTGAGATGGCCTACGAGGGTGGAAGGCTAAGCATGTTGATAATCCTGCCGGAGAAAGGATCTATTGGAAAAGTGGAGAAGAGGATAAACCCTGAGTTCATCCAAAGGCTTCTCAGGAGCATGAAAGCCGAGAGAGTGAAAGTTACACTGCCGAAGTTCAAATTTGAAACGAGCTATAAACTCAAGGATACCCTTATGAAAATGGGAATGAGGGAAGCCTTCAGCAACAGCGCTGATTTCACCGGAATATCCGATGGTTCTTTGGCAATAAGCCAAGTAATCCACAAGACATTCATCTCAGTGGCAGAAAATGGTACAGAGGCGGCAGCGGCAACTGCCCTCACCATAACCGCTTTAGCCCCTATCGGAGAGGAGGTGAAGGTCTTCAAAGCGGATCATCCCTTCATATTCCTTATCTATGACAGGGAGAGTGGAGCTATACTCTTCATGGGCAGGCTTGTGGATCCGAGGGGATAAACTTCCAAGGAAGCACTTTTAAACCCCTCCTCTCTTAAATCACCTCATGCCCGCATGGAAGGATGGAAAGCTCGGACTGCCCATTGGTGAAGCGGTTAAAATTTTCCCGGAGCTTGGAAAGTATCTCGACGAACGCGGGAAGCTCGACTTCTCGAATAGAGAGGCAAGGATCCTCTACAACAGGGCTGTAGCCAGAGCCCTTTTTGGACTCGATATTGAATACAATCCCCGTGGGCTTGTAACTCCACCAATATCGAGGTACATCTTTTTGAAGACCTTTCTAAGGGAGGGTGAGAAGGTTTTGGAGATAGGAACTGGACACACGGCAATGATGGCACTTATGGCCGAGAAGCTTTTCAGCTGCAGGGTAACGGCAACGGAGCTCGATAATGAATTTTTTGAGTATGCAAAAGCTAATATAAAACGAAATAACGCCAAGGTGAATTTAGTCAAGAGCAACGGAGGAATAATCAAAAACGTTGTTCCCGAAGGTGAAAGGTTCGACGTTATTTTTTCGGCTCCGCCCTATTATGAGAGACCGACGAAGGGGGTTCTAACTGAGAGGGAAGGCGTCGGAGGCGGAAAATACGGTGAGAGTTTTTCAAACCGGCTCTTAACCGAGGCTCTGGACTATTTAAAATCCGGAGGCAGGGTTGCTCTCTTTCTCCCGGATAAGGAGGCACTCCTTCAAGCAATAAGCAAGCATGCAGAAAAGCTTGGATATTCAGTTAAGGACATAAAATTTAGAGTTGGAACAAGGTGGAGGCATTCTCTAATTGCATTGAAATAGAAAAAGAAAGAAATCACGCCTCTATTAACGCTATCACCTGTTCCTGAGAGACTTCTTCATTCTCTTTTACCAGTATTCTGAGCTTTCCCTTCGCGGGTGCCTTTATGTGAAGTGTAACCTTTTCTATCATGATCTCTGCTATTTCTTCACCCTCCTTTACAAAATCTCCATCATTCTTGTACCAGTGGAGCAGGACTCCTTTCTTCTCCTCTTTCGTTGTTCTTGGAACTTTTACCTCCAATTCCATTAAACTCCCTCAGATCATTTCTTTAACTGTTTCCATGATTTTTTCCTTATCTGGGAGCACATACTTCTCAAGGGCTCTGCTGTAGGGCACGGGGACGTCAGGATATGCTATCCTTCTTGGTAGAGCTTTAAGCTCATTTCCAATCCTCTCAACGACTGTGGATATTATCTCACCGCTCATTCCATAGCTCATATAGTCCTCATCCACTACCAACAAGCGTCCTGTCTTTTTAACGGAGCCTATGAGGGTCTCCTTATCAAGGGGAACGAGCGTTCTCAGATCAATAATTTCGGCACTTATTCCCTCTTTTTCAAGCTCTTCAGCAGCCCAGAGAGCTTCGTAAACCATTCTTGAGATGGTAGCAATCGTGATGTCACTACCCTCCTTCACAACTTTAGCTTCTCCTATCGGTATAGTGTAGGGTTCTTCGGGGACTTCAACGGTTGCCTCATCCGGTGAGGGCATCCACCCAAGTCCCATGAGTCCTTTGTGGAAGAAGTACATTACCGGATTATCATCCCGGATTGCTGAAATCATCAATCCCTTTGCGTCATAGGAGTTTGATGGAATCACTATCTTCAAGCCTGGGACGTGAGCAAACAATCCATATAGGCACTGTGAGTGCTGTGCTGCATCGCTGTAGCCACCTCCTATTGCCGTCATTATGACTACGGGCATCTTCACTTGGCCCCCTGACATGTAATGTGCCTTGGCTATGTGGTTATAGATTTGATCCATGGCAACTCCAAAAAAGTCCACGAACATAAGCTCAACAATCGGTCTCATTCCTTTGGATGCCGCTCCAAGTGCCGCCCCTATGAATGCGGATTCGCTTATGGGTGTGTCCCTAATCCTCTCAGGGCCGAACTTCTCCAGAAGGCCGTTCGTGGCACCAAAGATTCCTCCATATACTCCGATATCTTCTCCCATTACAAAGATGCCCTCGTCACGCTCCATCTCCTGTGCTATCGCCTCGGATATGGCTTTATACATTGGAAGTTTCCTTGTCATCTCATTCACCTCCCGCAAAAACGCCCTTTAGGGCTTCTTCAGGCTCGGGATAGGGGCTTTTCACGGCGAAATCAATTATTTCCTGAACTTCTTTCTCATTTTCCTCTTTGATCCTGTTTAGCTCCTCTTCCGTCGTGATTCCCTTCTCTAAGAGGAGTTTTTCAAAATTGAGGAGCGGATCTTTCTCTTTTGCAAGCTCAAAATCCTCTTTCGGTCTGTATGCCTGGGGGTCTCCCTCGAAGTGTCCTCTGAGTCTGTAAACTCTTACCTCAATCAAGCTTGGCCCTTCCCCTCTTCTAGCTCTCTCAACAGCTTCCTTTGCGACCTCATAAACGGCTATAACATCGGCTCCATCTACACTGACTCCGGGAATTCCATAGGCTTTTGCTCTCTCACTGTTCTTTGCAACCGCCGTTGATTTATCCTTTGGAACAGAAATTGCCCATCCATTGTCCTCTATTAGGAATATCACGGGCAGCTTCCACAATGCCGCTAAATTTAGTGCCTCATGGAAAGTTCCCTGATTTGCGGCTCCATCTCCACCAACGGCGACTGCAACGTAATTCTCTCCTTTTAACTTAGCCGCAATGCCAACTCCCACTGCCTGTGGAAAGCTCGCACCAACTATGCCGCTGCAGCTGAAGTTTTTGCTCGCATCAAATAGATGCATATGTCCTCCCTTTCCTCCTGAAAGCCCTGTGGCTTTTCCAAAGATCTCAGCGGTCATCCTTTTCAAATCCACGCCCTTTGCTATTGCAAAATGGTGTGCCCTGTGGGTTCCTATAACGGCATCCTCATCCTTCAAATGGATGCACATTCCAACGGCTGCAGACTCCTGTCCCGGGGATAGATGGAGCTCTCCAGGTATAGGGCCGGCGGAAATGTCAAATAGGGGTGTTTTCCCTTCATAGTACCACTTCGCAAGTGTCTCCTCGTATGTTCTAATCTTGTGCATTTTTTTATACATCTCCAGCAGGGTTTCCTTAGGTATTTCCTCCACTCCCATTTCCTCACCTTCTTTCAGTTTGTATTTTAGAAGGGCTTATTGGATGGATAAAAATAAAAGAAAGAGTCATTTAGGTTTGATTTCAATTTTCACTGGAGTTGGGTTCTTTAAATTGTCAGTAACAGGACACCTCTCCTCAACTTCTTTGAGAAGTTCCTCGAGCTTCTCTTTTGTAGTATCTGACTCAATGTAGACTGTGGCTTTTATTTCCTTGTATCCTGCCCTCTCTTTCTTTGAAATCCCTTGAAACTTCTCGGGATTAAGTCTCCCCTCCAAGGCAAATTCCAATGACCGAATGTTTATCCCTTTCTCACTTGCAATACCTTTAATAGTCACATTCAGGCATCCTGCAAGTGCCACTAGTATATACTCCACAGGATTGGGGCCTTCATCGGTCCCTCCGATCTCTGCGGGTTCGTCGACTATCATCTCGAAGTTTCTAACCTTTGCCAGAAGTTTGGTATCCGAGAGGGATTTTCCAGTTATATAAAAAGTCCATTCTTCCACCCGCATCACCCGAATATACTATCCCCGCTTTTGTTCTCCAGCCCCGGATGAATGTCAAACCTAACAACACCAACGGGGACTTTTCCTTCAATGGCTTCGACAATTTTTGCCACACCTTGGTTTCCAAATCCTCCACAGAGCTCGATTGCCGCGATTCCTTCCTCAACAAGCTCTTTCGCTACCATGCAGGCTTCTTTATAGTCTTTAACTCCAACCACATGAAGCTCTACAATCGGAGTTTTAACTACTGCCCTATGCTTCTTCGGATCTGCCTCAGGGGCCAAAAACATGAAAGCAGCCTTAAGCTCACCCATACATACACCTCCTATCTTTAATGCATTCAACTTCAGTCTTCCCACGACCACGGACCTATTCCATATTCATCCGCGTACTTCCTAACAGTCTCATCCAAATTTTTCACAACAACAGCAACCTGAAGCACGTCCGTAAATATAGGTTTTTCCACAATCCTCACTTCCATCTTTTTAAAAATTTGGAGGTCAAAGAACCTCCCTTACAGCTTTCT
>NZ_JBMXHE010000058.1:0-124092 GCF_053987695.1 Palaeococcus sp. (in: euryarchaeotes) | reverse complement strand
ATGAGGATATTTTCAATCTTAACGAGCATCATCGCTGGCATAGTGTCTTCCACGAGTATTTTTCCTCCCCTCAGGTTGAGCTCATCTAAAACGCCTTTTAAAATGAGGTAGGGATTTTCATCATCACACCAAAAAATAGCCCTTCCCTCCCAGTTCTCTTTTACTTCATTTTCATAAAGCTTGGGGGCTATGATAACGCTTTCTCCCTCCCTGTTTAGAGCTAATAAAAATAGCCTTTCACCTGTGGCAGAGGGATTTAAGCCCGTCAAATAATAAAAGTTTGTGCCCGGCGTTATCAGTGCTCCCATATAATCGTCCATAAGCCCAACGAGCTTATCAAGCCTGTTCATTTTGACCACCTAAATACCTCATCTCTTGGATGTATTAACTCTTCCGCAACCTTTAAAAACCGGAACCCCAAACTCACCACGACTGGGCGGGAGAACCCGCGGGATGTTCCGCTAGGCGGAGAACCACAAACAGCAAAAACGAGGTGGGAAAGATGGGAATGTACAAATACATAAGGGAAGCTTGGAAAGCTCCAAAGAAGAGCTACGTGGGTAGACTCAACAAGATTAGGATGATAAAGTGGAGAAGGGAACCAGGGGTTATTAGGATTGAGAGGCCAACCCGCTTGGATAGAGCCAGAAACCTTGGCTATCAGGCTAAGCAGGGCTATGTCATTGTGAGAGTTAAGGTCAGGCGCGGTGGAAGGAAGAGACCAAGGTGGAAGGGTGGAAGGAAGCCCTCAAAGATGGGTATGGTTAGATATTCACCAAAGAAGAGCCTTCAGTGGATTGCGGAGGAAAAGGCTGCGAGAAAGTTCCCCAACCTTGAGGTTCTCAACTCCTACTGGGTTGGCGAGGATGGAATGTACAAGTGGTTTGAGGTTATAATGGTCGACCCGCACCATCCGGTCATAAAGAGCGATCCAAAGATAGCCTGGATAGCAGGCAAGGCTCACAAGGGTAGAGTCTTTAGAGGTCTTACCTCAGCCGGCAAGAAGAGCAGAGGTCTGAGGAACAAGGGTAAAGGTGCTGAAAAGATTAGGCCAAGCATTAGGGCTAACAAGGGAAGGGGTAAGTGATCCCTTACTCTTTTTATCGTCTTTCAGGGCAATAGCTTTTAAAGTTCTTTTTCTAATTCTCCTCTGGTGATAGCATGCAGGCACATCACGTTAGGATAAGCACGTTTATTCATGGAACGGAGAATGAGGATAAAGTTCTGGAAGCTCTAGGTACATTCATCCCTGAAGAGATTCCAGACGATGACGTGGATTTTGAAATACTTGAGACAGAGGGATATTTTGGAAATCCAATTAAAGTTATCAATCTTGAGATCAAGAAGGCTAGACATGTGAGGGCTTTTTTAAGGCACTTCAAAATGTTGCTGGGTGAGGAAAATAAAAAATATCTTCTGGAGCATTTGAATGAGAAGATTGACGAAGAGGGAGTCTTTTATGTCCGTTTCAACAAACAGAAGGCTTATCTAGGAGAGGCACATGTTGATGAGGGAGAGGATGTTATTCAGATCAGAATAAAGGTAAAAGCCTTCCCGATGAAAAAGGAGAGCGTGGTTAAAGCTGTTGAGGAGTGGTTGAAGGAATGATTGAGCTGGATGTGAGAAATGATGAAGCATATGCGCTTGCTGAGCAGTGGTATGATGAGGTTGTTTTTACAAAGGTGGTCTCTCTTGAGAAAAGCCCCGATTATGCTGCTCTGAATGAAGAACTCAGCGAGCTGAGAGCAAAATATAAACATGTCGCACTCCTCTTAATAACAAAGAAACCCTCTCTGATTCGGGAGTTAAAAAATAGAAAGCTTAGGGCACTCCTTTATGTTCAGGGAGGGAACTTAAAAATCAACAGGGCTGCTCTTGAGGCTAAGGTTGACGCGTTGATATCGCCCGAGCTTGGAAGGAGGGACAGTGGGATGGATCATATCTTGGCCAGAATGGCTGCAAGGAATGATGTTGCAATAGGATTCTCATTCTCTCCTCTCCTGAGGGCAAATCCCTATGAGAGGGCTAACATGCTGAGGCTCATGATGAGGAACTGGCGTTTGATTGAGAAGTACAGAGCACCGCGTTTTCTCACCTCCTCAGCGGAAAGTATATGGGAAGTTCGTGCTCCCAGGGACTTGATGAGCTTTGGTATTGCTCTGGGAATGGAACTCCCTCAGGCTAAAGCTTCCCTAACTTTCTTCCCTCAAAAAATTTTGAAAAAAATAAAGAATTAATCATCTAAAATTGGAAGTTTTTTGGGCCCATAATCTACGAGCCTGCCCTCCAGATAGTCCTCATAACCTCTGAGATCCAGCAAACCGTGTCCGCTCAGATTGAAGAGTATTACACTTTTGAAAGCCTCGCCCTTTAGGGCGGGGATGCAAGAATTCTAAAATTGGCATTAGAGTAGAAACCCTTTTAAACTCTTGCAACGTAATAGGGCCTCGGAGAGGCCACCGTCAGATACCCTCCAGCATTGGAGGGTTAACGCCGTAAGGCGTCCACATTCCACGCCAGTCGGCGTGGCCGTAAAAACTCTAAATGGTGGACGTTGAGCGATAACCCCAAACCGCTCTGCGGTAGGGGTAACGGGCCCAAGACCGGGCCCGTGGGTTTAACCGAAACTGGCAACGGGAGTAGGTGATGGGCCCGCAAACCTCCCCACTCTCGTTGGAACCCTCGCAAAGGGGAGGAGGTCAGCTTTTCTTCTCCCTTTTTCTTTGCTTCAAGTGCAAGGTCTATGACCGCTTTTATGGCATGGGCGCTTTCAGGAGCCGGTACTATCCCCTCCCCCTTGTTTCTTAAAAGCAAATCCCGAAAGCGAGAGAAGAATGAGCTAGAACTGTCTACCATGATATGGAGGTTGCCAAAAGCAATGCCTCCTTAGATTAAAAACTCCACCCGCCTTTTTATATTTACAAAAATAAGGACAAGGGGAGGGGCATTAGCATGATGTCCAAAAACACTCACTCCTGATTATCACGAGACATCAAGGCATTTAGATGCTCTCCGGGATAAAAATTTTTTGCATAATCTGTTGTCAAAAGTTTAGTATATGGAATAAAAATTGGATTTATGACAAAAATGTTTCCCATATAAAGCGGTTCATTGTCATGCCGGGGAGATAATTTAATAAAGCACCCATTCAATTTTCGTTCATGAGCGCGAGACCAAAGACCCTTCCACCCACTTTAAGGGATAAACGGAGGTACATAGCCTTTCAGGTTGTAGGTGAACGGAAATTTACATCTAGAGAAATTAAAAATGCCCTCTGGGAGACATCCCTTAGAGTTCTTGGAGAGCTTGGAACTGCGGAGGCTAAACCCTGGTTTATAAAATTCGATGAGAAAAGTCAGACCGGGATCCTCAGATGTGATAGGAGATATGTTGAGAGGGTGCGCTTCGCTCTAGCCTTGATAAGCAGGATAAATGATTCACATGCAGTGGTTAAAACTCTCGGTGTTTCAGGTACGATTAAAAGGCTCAAGATGAAATTTCTGAAAGAGTTTGGGTGGAAGTAATAGGGAAAAGCTTAATTATAAATCCCGTAAATTTTGATATCGGAGGGTATATAAAGCAAGGGTGCAAAGTTTGCTTAATGAATTATGATAACTTATGAGGTGATGTAAAATGGCGTTTGTACCACCGCAGGCTGGATATGATAGGGCAATAACGGTTTTCAGCCCTGATGGAAGGCTTTTCCAAGTACAATATGCAAGGGAGGCTGTAAAAAGGGGAGCAACGGCCGTTGGTATTAAGTGTAAAGATGGAGTTGTTCTGGCAGTGGAAAAGAGGATTACAAGCCGTTTAATAGAACCGGGGAGCTATGAGAAAATCTTCCAGATTGATGAACACATAGCAGCCGCTTCAAGTGGTATACTGGCGGATGCAAGAATTCTTGTGGATAGGGCTCGTTTGGAGTCTCAAAGTTATCGCCTAACCTATGGAGAGCCAGTTCCTCTTACGGTTCTCGTTAAAAAGATTTGTGATCTCAAGCAAATGCACACCCAGTATGGAGGAGTTAGACCTTTTGGTGTCGCTCTCCTGATGGCAGGTGTTAATGACAAACCCCAGCTATTTGAAACCGATCCAAGTGGAGCTTACTTCGAGTGGAAAGCCGTCGCCATCGGTAGTGGAAGGAATACAGCGATGGCAATTTTTGAGGATAAATATAAGGATGACATGGACTTAGACGACGCCATAAAGCTGGCAGTATTTGCCCTTGCGAAAACCATGGAGAACCCGGTTCCGGAAGGAATAGAAGTTGCAATAATCACAATGGAGAGCAAGAGGTTTGAGAAGGTCAGCCCAGAGAAGGTTGCAAAATGCTTGGAAGAAGCCCTCAAAGAGGCTGAAGAAGAGGAAGTTCAAGAGGAAGAAGAAGTAGACTATTCCGACCTGGACAACAATTACTGAGGTGGCATTTATGCCAGTAAGCTTGGATAATGCAGTGATTGCTAGATTAAAAACACATGGAGAGACCTTTGAAATACTTGTGGATCCTTACTTGGCAAGGGACTTTAAGGAGGGCAGAGAAGTCAACGTTGAGGATATTCTCGCTACCCCTTACGTTTTTAAGGATGCCCATAAAGGGGATAAGGCAAGCGAGCATGAAATGGAGAAAATATTCGGGACCAGCGACCCGTATGAGGTTGCTAAAATAATCCTTAGGAGGGGAGAGGTGCATTTAACCCAGCAGCAGAGGAAAGAGATGCTGGAAGAGAAGAAGAAGCAGGTGGCAATGATAATCCATAGGAACGGTGTGGATCCAAGAACAGGATATCCCCATCCCCCTGAACGGATATTGAAAGCCATGGAAGAGGTGGGAGTTCACGTTGATTTATTCAAGGATGCAGAAGCCCAGGTTCCCCAGATTTTAAAAGCGATACGCAGGGTGCTCCCCATAAGGATTGAAACCAAAGTGATTGCGGTCAAGATACCCTCGGAATATGCGGGGAGAGCCTTTGGGGAAGTGAGGCATTTTGGGACAATCAAGAGGGAAGAATGGGCAAGTGATGGCTCATGGATGTTTTTAATCGAAATCCCGGGTGGAATTGAAGAAGAATTTTATGAAAAGCTTAATGCCCTGACAAAGGGGCATGCTATAACCAAACTTGTAGAGAGGAAGGGCTTATGAAGAAGGTTTTTGTAAATAGTAAGGAATTGGTGGTTCCAGGGACTCTTATAGCTCAGGGGCCATATAGAGCAGGAAAAGGAACGTTTAGAGAAGGCAACAGGATCTACTCAACAGTAATAGGACTTGTGGAGATTAGAGGAGATATGATTAGGGTTATACCCTTAGAGGGACCCTACATTCCGGAAGTTGGGGATAATGTGATAGGGAAAATAGTTGATGTACGGTTCTCAAACTGGGCTGTTGATATAGGAGCGCCCTATCAAGCGGGTCTGAGGATACAGGACGTCACGGATGAGCGCATTGACCTTGCAAAGACTGATTTGAGAAAAATGTTTGATATAGGAGACATAATCTATGCCAAGGTCAAGGCATTTAACGAGGTAAACCAGATTGACCTGATAACAAAGGGAATGCCCTTTAATGGCGGTCCTCTAAGGGGAGGACAGATAGTCAAAATAACCCCTTCAAAAGTTCCCAGATTGATAGGAAAAGGCGGTTCAATGATAAACATGATTAAAAAACTCACCCAGACGCGCATAATCGTAGGACAGAACGGATGGGTATGGGTGAGCGGAAGGAAGAAGGAGCTTGAAAAGCTCGCCATAGAAGCAATTCTCAAGGTGAACAGGGAGAGCCATACACATGGATTAACGGACAGGGTTAAAGAATACCTAATCAAGAGGCTTGGGACTTTGAAAGAGCAGGGAGTAATTGAGAACATACCCAAATTTGAATCAAAGGGAGGAGAGAGTAATGATGGAAAAGCCTGAGGAATTGAAATTGCTGGACGAAAAGGGTTATAGGATTGACGGTAGGAAAAAGTACGAACTCAGGAAAATTGATATGAAGATTGGGGTTTTGAAGAATGCGAATGGTTCGGCTTATGTGGAATGGGGAAAGAACAAGATTCTGGCAGCCGTTTACGGCCCAAGGGAGATTCACCCAAAGCATCTGCAGAGATCGGATAGAGCTATTTTGAGGGTAAGATATAACATGGCTCCCTTTAGTGTGGAGGAGAGAAAGAAACCCGGACCCGATAGGAGGAGTGTTGAGATAAGCAAGGTCATCAGGGGAGCTCTGGAGCCTGCATTAATTTTGGAGCTCTTTCCAAGGACATCCATAGACGTGTTTATAGAGGTTCTTCAAGCCGATGCCGGGACAAGAGTGGCGGGAATTGTTGCGGCTTCACTTGCACTGGCTGATGCGGGAATACCCATGAAGGACTTGGTTTCGGCATGTGCAGCGGGAAAAATAGAGGATGAACTCGTTCTGGACTTGAATAAGGAGGAGGACAACTATGGAAGCGCCGATGTCCCTGTGGCAATAATGCCCATCAAGAACGACATAACATTGCTTCAGATGGATGGCTACTTGACAAAAGAGGAATTTTTGGAAGCAGTCAAACTGGCTATAAAAGGTGCAAAGGCTGTTTACCAGAAGCAGAGAGAGGCATTAAAAGAGAAATACCTCAACATCATTTCAGAGGAGGAATGAAAGATGGAAGTTGTTGCGTCAATTATGAAGGATTATATTATAGAGCTCCTCAAGGACGGAAAAAGAATCGATGGAAGAGGCTTAGAAGATTACAGGGAACTTGAAGTTAAAACCAACGTGATTGAGAAGGCAGAGGGCTCTGCATGGGTAAAATTGGGCAATACTCAGGTCATGGTAGGTATAAAAGCGGATGTTGGAGAGCCATTCCCGGACCTTCCAAACATGGGTGTGATGACCACGAACGTTGAGCTCGTTCCACTTGCCTCTCCCACGTTCGAACCGGGCCCTCCGGATGAAAGGTCTATAGAGCTTGCCAGAGTTGTGGATAGGGGAATTAGAGAGAGTCAGGCAATCGATCTAGAAAAGCTTGTAATAGTCCCAGGAAAGCTCGTTAGAATTATCTTCATAGATGTGCACGTGCTCGATCACGATGGAAACCTGGTGGATGCCGCTGGAATTGGGGCAATGGCCGCCCTTTTGAGCACGAAGCTTCCGAAGATCGAGTACAATGAAGAAACTGGTGAACTTGTGAAGCTCGATGAATACGAGCCGCTGCCAGTTAGGAAAATCCCAATACCTGTGAGCTTTGCAAAGATAAGGGATAACCTCCTGGTTGATCCCAACTTGGAAGAGGAGCATGTCATGGACGGGAAGATAACCATAACCACGGATGAAAACGGATATATCTCAGCAGTTCAGAAGAGTGAAGGCGGAAGCTTTAAGCTCGAAGAACTTATGTATGCAATTGATATTGCATCAAAGAGAGCTGGCGAAATCAGGAAAGTTGTTTTAGATTCCTTGAACAAAGAATGATATTCTCTCCTTTCTCCATTTTGAATGGGCTGTCGGGCAGGTAGGCGTTTTGTGGCTTTAATTCGTACGTTAATGCACTATTGGTGGAAGCACTTCCTTTATCGGGACAGCCTCTTTTGAAAAGGCGAAAACTTAAAAAAGGGCTTGGAGTTATTGGGCATTAGACTGGATAATGTCCATCTATGGAAAGCCTTTTAAATGAGTGGGCATAATGCCCTTCAGCACAATCATCATTAGGGGTGATGCTCATATGGCTAAATCAAAAAAAGCAAGAAAGGTAAACAAAGTCGGTTCAGCTGGGAGATTTGGGCCCAGATACGGTCTCAAGATTAGGAGAAGGGTTGCCGCCGTCGAGGCTAGGATGAAGCAAAAGCATGTCTGCCCGGTGTGTGGGAGGAAGAGCGTTAGGAGGATAAGCACGGGCATATGGCAGTGCCAGAAGTGCGGTGCAACTTTTGCCGGCGGTGCATTCCTGCCATCAACGCCCGTCGGTAAGGTGGCATTGAGGGTAACGAAAGCGAGGGGTTAGTCCCTCAAAACTCTTTTTGGTGAGAAAAATGGTTGAAGCAACATATAAATGTGCCAAATGTGGTAAGGAGTTTACACTTGATCTGGAGAACATTAGAGAAGTTCGCTGCCCCTACTGCGGCAGCAAGATACTTAGAAAGCCAAGACCGAAAGTTGCAAAAAGGGTTAAAGCTATCTGACGATTGTTTTGCTTTTGTTGATCCAAATTACTCTACATGGTGCAGAGAATGATGCTCATAACAACATCCCACAGACCCACCAGAAGGACCAGAAGCTTTGGACATGACCTAGAGAAGGTGTTCCCCAATTCTCGGTATTTGACGAGAGGCAAAAAAACACTTCATGACCTTTTAATGGAAGCATATGATATGGGTTATGAGCGGTTGGCGATAATCAACGTCTGGAAGGGTAATCCTCTGAAAATAACCTTTATCAAGGTTTCTCCTACAGACTGGGGATATCTTGGCTACCTCTACCTTCACGGCATAAAGCTTCAGAGGGAGATAGGATTCAAAAATGTGAGGCCCATAAGGGAGGAAATGCCCTTTGTCATAACGACGGCAAAGAGGACAGGTCTGGATCACGTCTCTTTTGGAAGGGTTTTTGCGGAGCTTACGGGGGGAATTTTTGTTCCGAGAAAAAATTACAGCCTTCAGACAATAGGAGATAAGTATAATACGGATATTCTAGGTGTTATAGAGAGGCATCCCAGGGGGATGGCCATTAACTTCCATCGCCTTGACATAGATAGGGAGAATCCCGTGGGTCCCCTGATAAGTGTTAAAATATGGATCATGGAAGACGGAAGGAGATGGGATTACAAAGAATCCCTCGGTATTAAAGTCAGGAAAGATTGATTTCGAAAGCGTTTTTAACTTTGAATACTTAATATTGTGTATGAGCAGAGTCCCTTTTTACCTCAAAGAGCGTCTTGAGGAAGTCAGGCGAAGGGTTCTCTTTGAAACATATGAGGCTCAAAAGCTCCCGCGATGGGAGAGGATAACCTTCACGTGGCTAGTCCTCTTCTCCTTTTGGATTGTCATAAGCGGAAATTTAAGCTTGGAGAACATATTTGCCGGTGCCCTCTCCTCTCTCATAATATCCTCTTTTATGTACGACATGCTGACGGATGATATAAGGGCAAGCGGACACCTTATAGAAAAAATCATTTACATTGCACTCTTCCTGGTACCGCAGTATCTCTTCATAATGATTTTCCGGCTATTGGAGAGCAACTTCAGGGTCGCCAAGCATGCCATTCTGCTGGATATAAATCCGGGTATCGTGAAAATAAGGAGTGATCTTCATTCCGACACAGGATTGACAATCCTTGCGAACTCTATAACACTCACTCCAGGAACTTTAACAATCGATGTTGATAAAAAGCTCGGTGAAGCTTATTTATACGTTCACTGGCTTAATGTGGAAACTTTAGATAGGGAAAAAGCGGGATATAAGATAAAGGGGGATATAGAGGAATGGTTGAAGAAAATCTTCTGGTGAATCCATTTGGGTGGGGAGTCATACTGCTCCTGATTACAGCATCTCTTGTTAGCTATAGAGTTTTATTTGGCCCAACTCTTGCTGACAGGATGGTGGGATTGAACACGGTTACGACAAAAATAGTTGTTATAATCGCCCTTCTCTCTGTCCTTTTGGAGGCATACTTTCTCCTAGATATCGCCATAGTGCTCTTAATGGTTAATGCCGTCGGCGGGCTGATACTGGCAAAGTATATGGAGGTGCGGAGATGATTGAGTACTTCTTTTTGGCATTGGGCTTGTTGGTAATGGTTTTTAGCACCTTGGGAATCCTGCGCTTTCCGGATGTTTACACCCGACTGCATGCAACGACGAAGTGCGATACGGGCGGAGCCATGAGCATAATGATAGCTCTGGCAATCTACGTGGATGCATCCTTCTTCATAAAGCTCAAGTTTCTGATTCTGGCATTTTTGATAGCCCTGATAAACCCCATGGTTTCCCATGCCGTGGCGAGGGGGGCGTATAAATACGGTATAAAACCAAAAGTTGTGGTGGACATGTATGCCTGGGATAATCCATGAGGTTCTTTTAATCGCCCTGATTTTAAGTTCAGTAGCTGTGATAGAGGAGAAGCGCTTGGTTAGTGCCGTTATTAAATACGCCCTTATGGGTCTAATCTTCATCGTGGTTCTGCTTCAGCTTAGGGCACCCGATGTTGCTCTCTCCTCCATTGTTGTGGGAGCCATCGTGATTGGCGTATTTTTGTACACGATAAAGGAGGTGGAGAAGTGAAGAGGTTTATGGCTCTTATTTTGATAATCTCTCTCCTATTCGTGCTCGCATCCTTGGATTATTCAAAAAATCAGAGAGGCAGCTATGCTTATTATACCACGCACTGGGAAGAGGTGGGTGTTCCAAACCTAGTTACGGCAATTCTGGCGGACTGGAGAGGGTATGATAGCCTTGGAGAGGCAGTTCTTCTCTTTGCTTCAATAACGGGGTTCTATCTGCTGCTGGGGGGCAAGAAGAAATGAGGATGAGCCTTGTTGTCAGGACTACAACAAAATTTATAAGTCCCTTCCTTGTTACCTATGCGGCTTATCTTATGGTGTATGGGCATTTAAGCCCTGGCGGAGGGTTCCAGGCGGGCGTTATCTTGGCGGTGAGCGTAATCCTCCTTATAACCTCACATGGGTATAAGCGTGTCAAAAAGTCCTTCAGATTTAGAGAGGTTCAGACTATAGAGGGAATTTCAGCACTTTCATTGGTGCTCCTCGCAACAGTAGGAGTGTTTTTTGGGGGCTTCTTTTATAATTTTATCAGAGGTGGGAGCTTTGGTGCCCTCGTAAGCGGAGGGATAGTCCCCCTCTTCAACATTGGGGTTGCCCTTAAGGTCGGAGCAGCATTCACATTTATGTTTTACATGCTTTCGAGGTGGGTGGAGCGTGATTGATGCGGAAACAGCTGGTGTTATCGTGATGCTCATAGGCTTCTACGGCATGCTGACGAAGGAGAACCTGATAAAACAGGTCTTAGCCATAAACGTAGTCTCGATAGGTCTGGTTCTGTTTTTCGTTGGAACCGGTTATGTGGAAGGAGCGAACTTTGCGATAGCTCCGAATGAGAATATGGTTGACCCGCTACCATCGACGCTCATGCTCACAACCCTGGTTGTTGATGTTGCAATCACGTCGCTTGCACTGGCTTTGATATTGAGGATGGGGAGGGAGGAAATTTGATACCTCTAATTGTGGCCCTGCCCCTCTTAACAGCATTCCTGATTTATCTCGCACTTCCCATTGGGCTAAGAAGGATTGTGAAGCCTTTATTTTTAGCTGGCATATTCTCACCGTGGTTCATCTTTTTGATCCTTGTGGGGAAATCCCACCTAAGCGAAGTGGTAGGAGGGTGGAGCAGGGTATCCGGGATAGAAGTTGCCTTTGATTTCTACAACGTTTATTTTATACTCGCCGAGCTCATACTGTTTTCCCTCGTTTCCCTATACTCCATCACATATTTTAAACACAGGAGTGTTGAGAAGGTATATGTTCTGATGCTTCTCATGCATGCAGGTCTTTTAGGGGCATTTGTAAGCAGAGATCTGTTCAATTACTACATATACATGGAGATAGCCTCCGTTTCCTCATTTGCTCTTACTGGTCTCTCTGAGGAAAAGGGTGCCAAAGGAGCGGCTTTTAAGTACTTGATTTTCTCTCTCCTCGCATCCTATTTTTTCGTCTTCTCAATCGGGCTGATATATTTAAAAACGGGATATTTAAATCTTAAGCTCATAGGGGAGAATTTTACGCCATCCAGAGAGCTTAACGCTGCTCTGGGCATAGCTTTTACATCACTCCTTTTAAAGGCTGGCATATTCCCCCTCCACTTCTGGCTTCCAGATGCCCACTCAAAGGCTCCGACTCCAATAAGCGCCCTCTTGTCGGGAATAGTGGTCAAAGCTCCCCTTTATGGTATGCTCATGCTTGCTTTAACCTTCCCGCTTGATGAATTCTTAAAGAAGGCGCTGCTCCTAATAGCATTCTCTTCCATGTTCTTTGGAATAGCGATGGCCCTTCTCCAGATGGATGCCAAGAAGCTTCTGGCTTATCATACTGTGAGTCAGCTCGGTTACATTCTTCTTGGAATCGCCACGCTCAACTTCTATGGAGCCATATATCATGCTTTCGCTCATGCACTCTTTAAAGGAGGCCTGTTTTTAAGTGTGGGAACTCTTATAAATGCTCAGAAAACGAAGAATTTGAAGGAACTTACATATAGACATGACAAGATCCTGATGATGTCAATACTGATGTTAAGTCTTGCAATTGGAGGAATCTCCCCATTTATCGGTGCTTTCAGCAAGAAACAGCTCTTAAATGGATTGGTTGGATGTGAGCTCTTCTATCTAGCAGGGATTGGAACACTTGTCTCATTTGCAAAGCTTAATTATTATCTCCTCACTCCAGGGAAAGCAGAGAGAGGCGATTCGCTTCAGAGAGCTGTTTCTATCACATTGGCTTTCATAACTCTGGGCTTTGGGATTTACTTTCTGCCAGAACTATCCCTAAAGAATGATTCGCTTAACATTCTGGCTGCATTGATTTTATTCTACGTCCTGAAAAAAATGGGACTCTTTAGGATTAAGATGAAGGCAAAGTTTGGGAAGCTCGGAAGGGAAATCAACTTCTATTCTGCAGTTTTTGCACTTCTTCTCCTGTTGTTTTTACTCAAGCTTTTTTAATCTAAGCTCCCTGACCTCTTCTACATTCAGGAGTTCTTTTTTTAGTTCTTCAAGCGGCGTATCGCTTTTACTCGTATCCACAACGGCGACAATTGCTGCCAGACCAATTTCGGCGAGTTCTTCACTCTCGTTGAAAAGTATATTTACCCTGTGCTTCCCGAAGAGCCCGCTTATCTTTGCCAGCACTCCGGGTTTATCCTCAACGACGAACTCCACCTCAATGAGCTGTTTTCCTGGGAGAGCTATCCTCTCCAGATGCACTTCATTCAAATCCGTATCAATTTCAACCAGAAAATACGAGTCCCTTACAAGCCCTATCTCATAGGCAAACTCTCTGGGGATGGTTATACTTCCGTCCTCCTTTACCTTGATGATATCATAGTGCCTCATGCTACCATCTCTATACATACTCCTAAAAAAGTTTGCTGGTTTTTCAAATCTTCAAGCCTATTTAGAAGCAATTTTCCACAGAACATAAATTTACCAAAAATTTTTTAATGGAGAGCAACTAGATGATGTGGAGGTGCACCTTTGCCGTTTGACGTTATAGGTTATGTTTTCGTGATTATAGCCACTGCAAGGGTTTTTGCGGAAATATTTGAGCGTTTGGGATACCCCGGCTTTCTCGGCGAAATATCCACGGGGTTAATCCTGGGGATTGTTTTAAAGAATCTCCCAAGAGCGGATTTAGATCTGCTGGCAGAGCTGGGTATATTCTTTCTAATGATGTATGCAGGTCTTGAGTTAACACCGGAGGAAGTTCGTTTAGGGGGCAGGAAGGGATTTCTCATATATCTTGTGACACTCGGACTGATGTTCTTCCTCACACTTCCCTTTACAGGATATAAAATATACACCGATAATATCATAGTGGCTTCAATACTGGCGGTGGCTTCCGCCCCGATAGTCTTGCGTCTAACCCGCTTCTTCGGGAAGGATTTCCTCCATATAGCACTCTCCTATGCTGTCATAAGTGAGGTGGGGAGTCTTGCCATTCTCTACCTCCTCGTGAACTTTGAGCTTTATCATCTGAGTTATGCGGAGCTTGGATTTGAGTTGCTTAAAGATGTGCTCTTCCTAACCGTGGTTTTGGGTGTGAATTATGTCATAGGGATACAGCATAAGCTCTGGATAATCATGAGGCTCAGGAGGTTAAAAAGTGATGAGGCGGTTTTTGGGATGGTCATGATACTTGCAACATCTCTTGCATTGGTAAGTGAATTTATAGGTCTCCACTTCAGCATAGGCGCCTTTTTGGTAGGTTTGCTTCTTCACAGTGATCTAATGGGAACCAAGCAGTTTGAGAGGGTTCATACCATAATCTCGGGAGTAACTTACGGGATATTTGCTCCCATATTCTTTGCATGGAGGGGGATTAATTTTGAGACCGAGTTCTCAATTCAGGTTATCTACTTCTTTGTTGTCATATACCTCGTTAGAATTCTGGCAACTATGGTGATGGTGTGGGAGAAGAACTTTAAGGTTTCTATCATGAGAGCGGCGGGGATATCAAGCTTTGGTGTGCTTGGACTTCTGGTCGGTGAAATAGGGTATTCCTACGGGGTTTTGAGCGAACACATGTATGCCCTTGCATCACTGGCAAGCATACTTGGAATATTTGTTTCAGCCACGGTGGGGAGAATAGTAAACCACATGGGAGGTATTGGTTATGAGTGAACCTATAGAAGGATTCATTGAAATTGAATTTCCAAGTGAGGAAATAGCCAGGGTGGTTTATGAGAGCGTCCTTATTGAAGATAAAAGCGTTCCCTACAGACGCACAAGGACGAGGCTGCTCTTGAAGGGTAAAAGAATAAAGCTGGAATTTACGGCGAAGGATAACTCAGCGTTGAGGGGAACTTTAAATTCCTACTTAAGATGGATCAAAGTTGCTCTGGATACTCTTGACCTTTAGCTTTTTTCAAATCCGTTGGTTCTAGTATCCTGAGTTCTCCTTCAATTGGCCATGCTCTCTTGTTGGTGGCCATATATAGATAGCGGTTTACGTCGTAGGAGTACGCCACGAACTGATTCACAAAATCCGCAAGTGTCTCACTCCTCTTCCCGAATATCAATGCATAGAACCAGTTTACTATCGCCGCAAGCTCTGCAACAAAGCCCCATATTCCTGTAATTATCCCATAGAGTATTGCAAGGGGAATCCTTACCAACGCTTCGATTCTTTCTCCCATTGGATCACCGAGATTTATTACTATTGTTGGATATATAAATTTAACGCTTTGATATAAGGGGAAGGAGGGTAAAACTATTTAAATGACTCAATAGACTATGAGATGGAAGGAAATGGAGGTGTTGAAATGCAGAATATTCCACCGCAGGTTCAACAGATGTTGGGACAGCTTGAGAGCTATCAGCAGCAGCTTCAGCTGGTCATCCAGCAGAAACAAAAAGTTCAAGTTGATCTGAATGACGCAAAGAAAGCTCTGGAGGAACTCGAAAAAGCCGGCGAAAATACTCTCATGTATAAGACAGTTGGCACTTTAATCGTGAGGACAGATAGGGCTGAGGCGCTCGAAGAACTTAAGGAAAAGATTGAGACTCTTGAAATTAGGCTTAAAGCCCTTGAAAGGCAGGAACAGAAGATAAACGAAGCGGTTAAAGCTCTGACTCAGAAGATACAGGGATCTTTAGGTGTTGCCGGCTGATTTCTTTTATCTATTTAGGTGATTCTATGAGGAAGGTTATTCACATAGGGCTTCCGGAGCTCGATGAAGAGGATATTATTGCCCTTGGGGACGTGGTTCAGGAGGTTATTTTAAAGCACATTTTCGATTCTCTTCATAAGAGCGATGTCAAGGATATAGAAGTGACCACGAGAATAAACCAGGAGGATACTCTCGATTTAGAGGTGGACGTCTACATTGAAGTTCCCATATTTGTGAAGGCAGATGTTGACAGACTCGTTGAAGAAGCCCTGGATATGGCTTATGAAAAAGTTGAGGAAAGGTTGAGGGAAATTGCGCGGGAAAATAAAGCTTAAGAGATTTCTAAAAGAGGCAAAGGAGAGAGATTACTCCTTCCTCCTGCTGTGCCATCATAATGCCGATCCGGATTCTCTGGGTAGTGCTATTGCTTTTTCCCGATACCTCCATAAACTGGGACTAGAATACAGAATAGGAGTTGCTCAAAGTGTCTCTTCCTATGCCAAACGCCTTCTAAATTTTGCTCCTGTTGAGAAGAACCCTTACGTGAAGGAGGATGTGGTGGTGATATTTGATACATCATCCCTTGAGCAGCTGGAACCTGTAAAAATCCCCAAAAAGGATGGGAAGTTTGTGATAGTCATAGATCATCATGTGGAAAAGGAGAATCCTATAAAAGGTGACATAGTTGTGATCGACTCATCGAGGACATCGACGGCTGAAATAGTGTGGGAGCTCCTGAAATACCTTAATTTTTATGATGAGATTGCTGCCAGAGCTATTCTCGCTGGAATTGTTACGGATACAGCTAATTTTAGATTTGCAAACGCCAGAACATTCAAGACCGTAGGCGAGATCCAAGCACTCTTCAACATACCCATGGGGGAGATTTACAATCTCATTGCACCCGTTAGCGATGAAGCCCTGGACATCGCCAAGAGAATGGCAATTTTAAAGGCATGCCAGAGGATGGAAATTAAGAAGATTGGAAAATATCTAATTGCGCTATCTAAAGTTTCAGCCTATGAATCCCTGGCATGCAAGGTGTTCCTCCAGCTTGGGGCGGATATCGCAGTTGTCGGGAGTGAGAAGAAAGGGGTTAGAATTTCGGCCAGGGCAAAGGAAAGTCTGGTTAAAAAAGGACTGCATCTTGGAAGGCTCATGGAAAAAATTGGCCCGATTATAGAGGGTTCTGGAGGCGGACATAGCGGGGCTGCGGGAGCAAATGGAAAGAAAAATCTTGAGGATGGAATCAGGTTCCTCGTTGATGAGCTTGAGAAGTTTTTAAAATCCTGCCCATAGGATGCATGTTTGATTTCACCTTTCGAGAGTGTCCCCCCGCTTAGGGATCACAATGACCATGATAGACCCTTAAATAAAAGCATACTATAAACAGCCCTTCCCATAGAAAAGCTTTATTTATCTGAGGACAAGTCTTATTTGAAGGTGGTAATATGGCAAGATGTCCAATATGCGGAGAGGCTCTGAAGTGGGAGGAAATCATAGAACAGATGCTCACACTTGAGGATTTTGAGAACCTTCTTGAGGATAGGGATGAATTTCTTAAAGCTCTCGATGAGTTTGTGTTCAGATGTCCGCACTGCGGAGAAGAGTTCTGGGGCAGGGCACTGGATAGGAGGGAAGCCTCCAAGGTTTTTGAACTTTTGAACGAATTTAAAGGTGGAATTGATTATAAGAATGGAAAGGTCAGGCTCAAACTCACAAACCTCTTGGCTTTGGATGTAATGCTTGAAGAATGGGATAGGAAGGTAGGGCGAGGAACATGATGAAGGATGCCATATCATCCCTCCTGAAGGAAGGGAATGTTGAGGGAGCGATAGAACTCGTGCTCCCGCTGGAGGATAAGATGTTGAAGCTCGAACTTCTGTGTTACATGATGGAGGAGCTGGGAGAAAAATACAAGGAGTATCCTGTTTTGCTCTCCGAGGCTGTTAGCCTAGCCCTCTCTCCTGTTGAGGATAAAGAAAAGGTTAGGGCATTGGGAATGCTCAGTCATGCTCTGGCTAGTGCAGGAGACTCTGAAAAAGCAGAGAAATATATGATTGAAGCCCTGAAAATCGCAAAGAAAATAGAATATCCCCTCTGGAAGGCAGAAGCCCTCGCCTACGTTGCCTACTATCTGGGGATGATGGGAACAACGAGCGATGCCTTCTATTACTTCAACGTGGCACTTGAGACGGCAGGGAGATCAAAAGAACAGTATTCGACGATTCTCCAAGTCCTCTCCCTAATCGCGGAATTGGCGATTGAAGTTGGAGATTCCTTGAATACCGGGGAAGCTGTGGATTTCTATTCAATAGCCAGGGATATATACACTTCTATCAAGAAGTTCGTGAGTGCAAATGAAATTGAAAACAAGATAAAGCTCGTTGAAGATGCAATCAAGAACGGTAGCTTTGCGGTTAAGAGGGCAATAGCAGAGGGGGATATAGATAGAGCCATAACAGCCGTTAAGTATCTGCCCCCTGAGGGTAAAGCGATAGCTCTTCTCGATATAGCTTACTGGCTCTTCCTTCACGAGAGAAAAGATCTGGCTAAAACGCTATTAGCTGATGTCTACAACATGTTCTTTGTTGAAAAGGTCAGACCGAATGATATCGAACTCATAGCTGTTGCCCATAAATTTATCAAGATAGGTCTGCTTGATGAAGCCCTAATCCTAGCGGGAATAATCCAGGATAAAAATGAAGCTTCAAAAGCTTTATATGAAATTGCTCTTGGATATGTCCGTTTCGGAAAGAAAGCCAAAGCCCTCAGCATAGCGGAGGGCATTCCAAACGAGCTGCTTAGAGAGAAAGCATTGAAGAAGCTGGGTGATAAAAATGTGGGATACGAGTAAGGATTATCGTTTGCTCGTTGCCGAAAAGAGCGTCGAGCTTTTCCTGAAGACCATTGAAGGTGCAAGATTTAAGGGAAGATGGGACAAGAAAAATGCCATCCGGCTCGCTAAGGAGATGATCCCGGAGCTTCAGGCTATGAGGTACTCCTATGTGGAACCCGGTCTTCTTGTAGAGTCACCTCAGATGAAGGCACTTAAGGAAAAAGCAGAGGGCATAATAGAAGCGCTTGGAGGGGATGAGTGGCACCACCGCTTTCTGGAGCTTGCAAGCAGGGAAGAGCGGGGCAAAGTGGAGGAGGCGGTCGCAAAGGTGAGGTTTTTCTTGAACACCATCATGAACCTTGACAAACGCCTCGCCCTTGGAAAGATAAATGATCCTGTTATAGCGGTGGATATAAAAGTTGGGGAGATCATGAGCGTCGGAAAGCACCCGAACGCGGATAAACTCCTCGTGTGCAATGTGAACATAGGGGATAGAGCCATAACGGTTGTGACGAATGATTTGAGCGTTAAGGACGAGGACAGGGTGGCAGTGGCTTTGCTCCCGCCCGCAAACTTCCGCGGTGTTACGAGTGAGGGAATGTTCTTGGGTGCTGGAGAGGGAGTTTTAAAGGAAGTTAAGGGAGAGGTTGGCGGACTGCCCAAAGGCATTCCATTAGAGGCATTCAATGAGACCAGGAACTTCGTGGAGGCATTTTTGAAGGCTTGAGCTTTCTCTCTCTTTACTAATTGTTATAAACTTCAAAGTCCAATTTATTACAGGTGCCTCCCATGGTGAGCTCTCACTTCAAGCACATTCTACTGAATCTGGGTGTAAGCGAGGAGAGAATAACCATACTGGAGAACAAAGGGGGTATAATGGAGGATGAATTTGAAGGTCTCCGATATCTCCGCTTTAAGGACTCTGCGGGACAGCTCAGAAGGGGCACGGTAATCTTTAACGAGCATGAGATCATACTCGGGTTTCCCCATATAAGGCGAATTGTTCATCTGGAAAACGGGATAAGGCGGGTCTTCAAGAGAAAGCCCTTCTACGTTGAGGAGAAAGTTGATGGCTACAATGTGAGGGTTGCCAGAATTGGAGATAGAATTCTTGCTTTTACGAGGGGCGGGTTTATCTGCCCTTTCTCCACCGAGCGGATTGAGGATTTTGTGAACTTTGACTTCTTCAGGGATTATCCCAACATGGTTATATGTGCGGAGATGGCGGGACCCGAAAGTCCCTACCTTGTGGAGGGTCCACCTTACGTTGATGAGGACATAAAGCTCTTCGTCTTTGATATTCAGGAGAAGAGGAGCGGAAAATCAGTTCCCGTGGAGAAGAGGTTGAGGCTCGTGGAGGAGTACTCCCTTCCAAGCGTTGAAACCTTTGGGATGTACGACCTCAGCAAAATAAAAGAGTTAAGGGATCTAATAGATTGGTTGAGCGAGGTTAGGAGAGAAGGTATAGTCATGAAGAGTCCGGATATGAAGCGCATCGTCAAATATGTGACCCCTTATGCCAACCTCAATGATATAAAGATAGGCTCAAGGATATTCTTTGATCTGCCGCATGGTTATTTTATGCAGCGCATAAAGCGCCTTGCATTTCACATGGCAGAGCGAAGGGTGAAGGAGGATTTTGATGAATATGCAAAAGCCCTTGGGAGAGCTCTTCTTGAACCCTTTGTGGAAAGCATATGGGATGTTTCAGCAGGGGAGGAGATTGAAGAAATCTTCACGGTTCGAGTTAAGAGAATTGAAACCGCCCACAGAATGGTCTCCCATTTTGAGAGGCTCGGCCTGAAGATACACATCGAAGAGATAGAAAAGCTTGGCGACTACTGGAGGATAACATTCAAACGCGTTTATCCGGATGCCACGAGGGAGATGAGGGAGCTGTGGAACGGCAGGGCTTTTGTGGATTAGCATTAACCCTTTCCAACCTTCTCAACAAGCTCCTCAAGGACTTCTTTAAATTTCACCGCATCCACCCATTTAATTCCCATCTTTTGTGCCCATGTCAAAATCCCGATGTCCGCCGAAACTATTGTGGCGTCGAGCTCTTTGGCTAAAAGAATCAGCTCAAAATCTTCTTTGCTATCCAGGATTCCCTCCCTAAGTGCTCTCCTATAATTTCTCCTGAGTTTCCGGATTATTTTATCCACATTGTTTATGTCTATAACACTCTCCCTCACTGCAGTTTCGGCAACCCTTAGACCTTTATCAATTCTCCGCCTTATGTCTTCGATGAGCTCATAAACAACAAAAGCCGGGATTCTAATGTCGTGCACATTGGGCGGCTTCCGAATAATATAAAGCTCGATATCCGGAGAAACCTCCTCTTCCTCGACGAAGTTCGTGAGTTCTCTGTATATCCCAGGAGATACATAGAACTCTACCCTTCCAAAGAGCTTCTCTGCATAGCTTAGAAAGCTTTTCATGGCTTCTGTGGGATTATCTCCCAGTTTTCCTCTGACGTCGGGATTTACAAAAATGCTCGTGTCGAGGACAAAGCGGATCATTCCAACCACAAGTTTATTTAAGACTTTGAGGTTTAAAATACTTGGTGATAGCATGAAAGTTGGAGTCGTTTTTGGTATAAGCGAACTGGCAGACCCCAAGATGTTTGAGAATAAATCATCCAAATTTTTAATGGCCATTGCAAAGGATTTTGAAGTTATGGGAGGGGTTTTTCTATCTGAAAAATCCGAATTCAAAAGCATGAAGGAGGAGATTGATTTTAATGAAGCTGATGTGCTCGTTCTCTATCCTCTGACTGGCGGAACGGAAAACGCACTTAAAGAATTCACAATTTACAGGAAGCCGATAGTTCTTTTTGGTGATTCCTTTAACAATTCAATAGCAGCGGCAGTTGAGCTTAGGGAGTACTTCAGGGATAATCTCATTCCGGCAACTCTTGTAAAGGATTTGGACTCTCTCAAAGCTGCACTGTTGGGGTACGAGGATATGAAAGAGCTGTTCGAAAAATTCCTCAAAATGCGTCTTGGACTCATTGGACGAACTTCGCCGTGGCTCATAAATGAGCGTTTCGAACGTCCGTATGTTCATATAAGCCTCAAAAAGTTCTACGAATACTATGATGCAACAACGGAAGCTGAGGGATGGAGGGCAGTGGAGGAGATAGTTGCAAAGGCAAAGAAAATTGAAGAACCTCACAGGGAAGATTTGATAAAGGCTGGAAGGATTTATGTGGCACTGAAGAGAATAGTAGAGGATTACAGGTTGGATGGCTTCACTATAGGATGCTTTGATCTCATAGGCAAGATTAAGGGAACCCCCTGTTTAGCACTGGCGATGTTCAATGCTCAGGGAATCCCTGCAGCGTGTGAGGGAGAGCTCAATTCCCTCTTGGGCATGGTGATAGCCCGTAGATTCTTTAACAAGCCTGCTTTTATGGGAAACATAGCAGATTATAGTGAAAACCATATAATCCTCGCTCACTGCACGGCTCCACTAATATCGAGCTATGTTATAAGATCCCACTTTGAGAGCGGAATGGGCGTGGGGGTTGCCGTCAAGCTTCCAAAAGGAAAAGCATCCCTGCTGAAAATTAGGGGGAGGAAAGCCGTTGTTGCAGGAGTAGAGGTCATTGAGCAGGAAAAGAGCGAGTATCGCTGTAGAACACAGCTCAGGCTTAAAGTGGAGGAAGCAGGGGATTTCATAGATGGAACCCTTGGGAATCATCACCTTCTCATATACGCTGACAGTGAGGAGCTGGCAGACCTTTTAAGCGAGCTCGGCTTTGAGGTTATGCTCTACTGAAAGCCTTTTTCTCAGTAGAGCATTAATAAAATTTAGAAAGGAGGATTTAACGCTCCACTATCGGGAGTTTGTCCCCAAAGAACCATATGCCGAGCACTGCGAGAAGTCCTATGCCAATAACCAAATAGTTAAGTGTGGCTCCAGCAACTCCCACTATAACCAGCAAAGCTCTAATCTCTTTCTTTAGGGACCTCCTGAACCATCCTGTTAGAGCTATAGCAAGTAGATACATTACCAGTAGTGTTGCTCCGAGGTCGTATGCTACTTTTATTGCGGTTCCAGCAGTCCATGGATGCACGGTTATTATGAACATCTCCGGGTGTGTGAAGTATATGTATGGCCCAATGTATCCTGCAAGGGCATATTTCACTGCATTCATCGCAGTTTTCCAGAAGTCTCCTCCCGCTAGAGCAGAGCCCGCATAGGATGCCAGAGCTACAGGTGGAGTTACATCTGCTAAGATCCCAAAATAGAACACGAAAAAGTGTGCCGCCAGGAGAGCTATAGGCGTTCCAAAGCCCGGAACCGGAGAGCTGTATGGCTGTAATCCCAAAACGGCATTGTATATTGCTGGAGCTGCTACAAGGGATGTTATAATATAGTTTGCCGTTGTTGGGACGCCCATACCGAGTATCAGGCTAAATATCATGGTCAATAGGAGTAATAACCATAGGTTCCCGGCAGTGAGGCTGACCAAGCGGTACCCCAAGCTCGTCACGAGCCCGGTCATTGTAAGAACTCCCTGTATCAATCCAGCACTTGCTGCGGCTAGCATAACGCTCGTACTTGTCTTTCCTGCATCTATCATCGATTCATAGGTCGCCGAGTACATCTTCCTCCCTTCCTCTGTCTTTGAAAAGTAGCCCACTATAAGTGAGAAAACTATTCCCAGAACTCCTGTCATTAGGAGTATCTGCTCCTTTCTCATGCCCAGGTATTTTGTCATTGCAATAAAGAGTATAAAGAGCAGACTTATGTAGAGCTTCTCGTTCCTTTTTGTCAGATTTGATACGAAGGAGAGAGCTACAAGGGTGAGGGCTAGCAGCAGCAGGATCAGTGCCACGGGCTTCCCTATCTCTCTCCCGGTGAACATCAACACCGTCGTTAAGAACGCCACACCGACATAGAACATCTCATGTCCTTCTATTTTGTCCTTTGAAATCCATGAAACCCAGATGGCTATTCCAAGGGACGATATTGCCGATATGTGAGGGGCTATGCCCCAAACCAATGCCACGGTGATTACGAGTATTGGAGAGAGTATGTAGAGCTTTCTCACGAAGTATCTAAGGGGGGGAAAGCTCTCCTTGGGCATGCCTTTCAATCCAAGGCGCTTTGTTTCAAGGTCTATGAATAGGTAAACACCGGAGTAGTAAACCAACGCTGGGAGAACCGCGGCGATGATGAGTTTGTTATATGGGACTCCCAAAAACTCTGCCATGATGAATGCCGCCGCACCCATGATTGGGGGCATCAGCTGGCCTCCCGTCGATGCCACAGGCTCAACAGCCCCGGCTATTTCTTTGGGATAACCGGCTTTTTTCATAAGAGGTATGGTAAATGTTCCTGTCGTTAGAACGTTAGCGACACTTGAGCCGCTCACCGTACCCATGAGTCCGCTTGAAACGACTGCTGCCTTTGCAGGTCCGCCCGGACGGGCGCCAAATAGGGATATCATAAACTCCGTGATATAATCGCTCACGCCTATTTTGAGGAGGAACGCTCCAAAGAACACGAAGGCAAAAACGTATATTGTCATGACGAAGAGAGGAATACCAAATATTCCTTCATCAAAGTAGAGCTGCTGGGTAAAGCGTATCCAGTTAAAGCCGACCTTATAGATTCCGTAAATTAGGAATACCATCACTACGGATGGCAGAACCCATCCCAAAACCCTCCTTGTAGCTTCAAGCACGAGAATTATTGCGAGGATTCCAAATATCACGTCCTGCATGTAAACCTCGGCAAACTCTGCATATCTGTTGTAGACTGCGAAGAGGTAAAACATTGAGATCAGACTTAGAGCTACAAGCAGATAATCGTAAATCGGCACTTTTTTGAGCTCCTTCTCCCTTTTCCTGAATGGGTAGAGAATGTATGTGATTAGGAGAATCATTGCCAGTACAAATGCTTCTCCCTGCTTGCTCTGAAATGTGATCTTTAGTATTCCAATGTTTATCCCCAATCTTGAGAACAGATCGTAGAGAGTGTAGTTGAAGTTGAATATGAAGAGTATTTCATAGATACCGATCAAAACTGCTGCGATTCTTATTAGAATCTCCAGTTTGGGTGATAGTGTTCTGGTTCTTTCCAAAACAACCTCTACTTTTTCTTTTTCCAGTTCTTTTATCTCTTCCATCTCAGCACCTCCCTACCATAGCTTGTACTAATAAACATCTCTTCACCTCGAATTTCATAAGCGTTTCCGTTTTTGGAGCAAAGATAAGAGAACCATCAACACTTATTTGGGCCTTGTTTAGGGGGATAAACCAGAGTTCCAGGCTTTTTCCCAGGTATATGTTGATTTCCTTCACGTAGTAGCCGTTTTCCATGTATTGGATATCTTCGGGCAATCCTGCACCAAAGTCCTTCCATCTCATTTCAGTGGCATAAATTCCTGTTCTATTGATTTTTAAGCCTTCATATATCTCGCTCCTTTCAACACTGTGTATATAGAAAATCGTGACGTTCTTTTCCCCCAAAATGTAATCATGAGATGAACTCCCATCACTAACAATGAGGACATTAACCGGAAAAAATACCACGAGAAGAACTGCTAGAATAAAAAAATAAAAAAGTTTGTTCAAGAAATTCACCCTTTAATTTCACTTGGTATGCTCAATCCTTTCTCCTCGTAATACTTGATGGCTCCCGGGTGGAGTGGTATGCTCATACCATCCAGCGCTGTGTCAAGGCTTATCAATTTGGCTTTCTGATGGACAGCTCTCAGATCTTCCACATGCTCGTAAAGTATTTTAGTCATTTCATAGACGACATTATCCGGTAAATCAGCACTCACGGCAAGCATGGCTTTAACCGCGACTGTTGGTGTATCTTCCTCAACACCATTGTATGTTCCCTTTGGAACAATCTGTCTAACGTAGAATATGTATCCTTCGTCTTTGAGTTTGTTTAGGGTCTCATCCGGGATTGGCAAGACTCTAACGGGTGTTTGAACTGCTATTTGATTAACGGCAGGAGTGGGAATTCCTGCAACTAGAACAGCTGCATCAACTTGGCCAAGCTTTAAGCTTTGGGCTGCTTCACTAAACTTCTGGTTAACCTTCTCGATGCTGTCCCAGACGCCAGCCGCTCTAAGAACCTGCTCGGCTGCAACGGCTGTACCGCTTCCCGGAGCACCGATAGCAACTTTCTTACCTTTCAAGTCTTCTAAACTCTTAATATCACTGTCCGCTCTAACTACAAATTGCACTGTTTCGGGGTATAAAGCAGCAACACCCTTTAATTTCTTTATGGCTGTGCCTTGGAACATGTATAGCCCATTATAGGCATAGTATGCAACGTCGTTCTGGAGAATAGCGGCTTGGGCGTTCCCATCGCCAATTGCCTTTGCATTTGCAACACTTGCACCGCTTGTGACAGCTTCAGCACTTACAACCGTGCCATACTTTGTTAGAAGTTCTGCATACTTGGAACCAAGCGGGAAATATACACCGCTTGTACCACCGGTGTATATTGTAATTTTCGTCTTTTCAACGGAGCTGGTTGTTGTTCCTCCCTGCTGTGTGCAGCCCGAAACAACTAAACCAAGGGCCAAAACAAATATTATTCCCAAAATTTTCCACTTCATTTCTCGTTCCCCTCACAATAGTTCTTGATTTTATCTATGTTATATTTTAATCCCCCACTCCGTTATATATTTTACGGTTGTAAAGTTTTACAAGCAAATAAATGTTATGATTTCGATATGAAAATGCAAAATTTTTAGAATTTTCGAAAAATATTCGTGATTGTTGACAGTATACTGTAAGTTTATGAGGCAAACCTTTTTATTATGCTTCCTACTTCAATGTGGGGGTTGAAAATGAACGTGATAATGACGACCAAAGTGGATCTCGCGTCCATGAATATTAAGAGAAAGCTTATAGAGAATTTTGGGTTTAAAGAGAGCGATGAGCTTTTTGATGGGAATCCGGTCTATCAAAACGCGAAAACCATAATTCTGACGACCAACGATGAGATGATATATTACGATAATCTGGATCACGAAATTGAGAAGCAGCTCGGATTTAAGCCAGAGATAATAATCTTTGCCTCAAGGCATTCCAGCAAACAGAAACTTCCTGCGTTAACAACCCATATAACCGGAAACTGGAGAGAGGCAATGTATGGAGGAAGAGATGGGAGTCTGGCAATTGCGGAACCAAATGCCATGAAGCTTGCGCTCCTTAAGTTAAATGAACTGAATGATATGGACTGGTTGGTTTGTTATGAGGCTACCCATCATGGTCCGAGCGAGCTCGATGTACCATCTCTCTTCATCGAGATAGGTTCGAGCAAAGAGGAGTGGATAAATGATAGAGCGGGTGAGATTGTGGCGGAAACGATAATTTATGTGTTAGATAACTATAAAAAGACTAAAAACAAAATTGCTCTTGGCATTGGCGGTGGACACTATGCACCGAAACAGACGAGAAGAGCACTTGAAGGCGAGCTTGCATTTGCACACATAGCACCGAAATATGTTCACCCATTACCCAAGGAAATGCTTTTAAAGGCATTAGAGAGAACAAACGGAAGAGTCGAGGCGATTCATGTGGATTGGAAGGGAAGCAGGGGAGAAACTCGTCAGATGGCAAGGGCACTTGCTGAAGAGAGGGGCATAGAATTTATTAAGGATTAGCTAAGTTTATATATTGCTTTGCAACAAAATTTACCAGATTTTAAATTATGATTTCCCGTGGAGGGTGAAAAAGATGTTGAAGTTGGTTGAAGGCGTAATCGAAAGAACCTCGGAAGAGGTTAACAAAGTCGAAGCTACAGTTAGCACACAAATTCCCGGTTCCGATATTGATGAGGAGCTTAGAAAAATTTTGGAACAAACACAGGCAAAAATATACGTTGTCGGCGTTGGTGGTGCTGGTTGTAATACTATAAATAGGATGATGGAAGTGGGAGTTGAGGGTGCCAAGATTATTGGTGTTAACACCGATGCTCAGGATCTGCTTAAAATTAGAGCTCATAGGAAGATCTTAATAGGCAAGGAAATCACCAAAGGGTTGGGAGCTGGAAACAATCCAAAAATCGGTGAAGAAGCTGCAAAGGAAAGCGAGAGAGATATTAGAGATGCATTAGAAGGAGCCGACATGGTCTTCATAACCTGTGGATTGGGGGGAGGAACGGGAACCGGTGCTGCTCCCGTAGTGGCTGAGCTCGCCAAAAAGATGGGTGCATTAACGGTTTCTGTCGTAACACTTCCCTTTACCGTAGAGGGCATTAGAAGAATTAAAAACGCTGAATATGGCCTTGAGAGATTGAGGAAGAACAGCGACACCGTAATTGTAATTCCAAATGATAAGCTGATGGAGGTCGCTCCTAACCTGCCAATACACATGGCATTCAAAGTTGCGGATGAGATACTCGTGCACTCCGTTAAGGGGATTACAGAGCTCATAACAAAGCCAGGGCTGGTTAACCTCGACTTTGCGGACGTCAGAGCGGTGATGAAAGACGGCGGAATTGCCATGATAGGCATTGGTGAAAGTGATAGTGAGAAGAGAGCTCAGGAAGCAGCGATACAAGCCCTCAACAGCCCGCTGCTGGATGTGGATATAAGCGGTGCAAAGGGCGCGTTGATAAGCATAAGCGGTAGCGATGTTAAGCTTGAGGAAGCCCAGCAGATAATAGAGCAGGTCACGAGTAAACTTGACCCGGAGGCGCAGATGATCTGGGGAATCCAGCTTGATCCCGAGCTTAGCAAAACGATTAGGGTTATGATTGTGGTGAGTGGTGTGAACTCACCCTATGCCGTTACGGAAGAAAGACCCCTGACATTCGAAGAGGAAGGAGAAAGGAAAATAGTCAGGCTCGACATAGAAGAGCTTTGATCTTCTTTCACAATTTTTGGAGGGTTGAGTGATGGCAGAGAAGAGCTTCATGGAAAAACTTAAAAACTTCATAACGGAGTCCAAGAGGGTTTTGCTGGTTACAAAAAAACCGAGCACCAAGGAGTTTAGTATGGCCGCAAAGATTACAGGCCTTGGAATGATCCTAATTGGTGCCATTGGGATGATAATCAGAATTATTGGAACTCTGGTATCAGGCGGCAGTTAAACACATTTGGGTGGTTGAAATGGGCAAGATATTTGCAGTAAGGGTCACGGTAGGTCAAGAGGAGAATACGGCCAGCTTGATTTATAGCAAGGCCAAGACATACAACATTCCCATATTTGCAATACTGGCTCCAAGCAAGGTTAAAGGGTATATATTTGTTGAGGCTGAGAATAAGAGTGCCGTTGATGAGGCGATTAGGGGCATCAGGCATGCTAAAGGGACTCTTCCCGGAGAAGTTGCTTTTAGTGAAATTGAGCACTTCTTAGAGGAGAGGCCGAGTGTCAGCGGCTTCGAGCCGGGAGATATTGTTGAGCTCATTGCGGGCCCGTTTAAGGGCGAAAAAGCTAAAGTTGTTAGGGTTGATGAGGCCAAGGATGAGATTGTTGTCGAGCTCGTGGGTGCAATAGTCCCAATACCCGTCACCGTAAAAGGTGAATACGTTAGACTTATAAGCAAACGTTCAAACCAATAGCCAGAGGTGAGGTAGATGGCACAAATAGTTGAAGTGTTAGTTGAGGGAGGTAAAGCTACTCCTGGTCCACCACTTGGACCTGCAATCGGTCCATTAGGATTAAACGTCATGCAGGTAGTCCAAAAAATCAACGAAGCTACAAAGGACTTTGCAGGAATGCAGGTGCCGGTGAAAGTCATAGTCACAGATCCAAAGAAAAAGACGTTTGAGATTGAGGTGGGTAAACCACCAGTCAGTCAGCTCATAAAGAAGGAGCTGGGGATTTCAAAAGGTTCAGATGCTTCAAGGACGAACATAGTTGGTGATTTGAGCATTGAACAGGCAATAGCCATCGCAAAAACAAAAATGGATCAGATGCTTGCTGCTGATCTGAAAGCGGCTACCAAAGAGGTCATTGGAACAGCTTTAAGCATGGGTGTTACAATAGACGGCAAGCCTGCGAAACAGGTTCAAAGAGAGATTGATGAAGGCCTCTACGATGAGGTATTTGCAAAGGAGGAGCAATAGAAAAGTTTAAAAATCTCCTCTTTTTACGAAACTTTGATTTTTAATGGCTTAAATCACAAAAAATTTGGGAGGTCTAAGAAATGGCCTACGATAGGCAAAAATTCGTGGAAGCGGTGAAGGAGGCTAAAGCCCGGGCCAAGCCGCGTAACTTCACACAGACCGTCGAAATGGCAGTGAACCTCAAGGATATTGATTTAAAAAAACCTGAGAACAGGTTTAAGCTTGAGGTTTTGCTGCCTCACGGGAGAGGTAAAGAAGTTAATATCGCGGTCATAGCTGATGGAGCCGTTGCCGAGGCGGCTAAGAAGCTCGGGCTAGACGTGATTAGTGGTGAGGAATTGGAGAAGCTTAAGGAAAGCCCAAGGGAAGCCAGAAAGGTAGCTAGGAAGTACGACTTCTTCATAGCAGCAGCGCCATTGATGCCAAAGATTGGTAGATATCTCGGTAGGTTCTTGGGTCCCAGAAACAAGATGCCCCAAGTTGTTCCACCAACAATGACAAACTTGGAACCCATAGTTAACAAACTCAAAAAGACTGTCAGGCTTCAGCTGAAGAACAACCCGGTTCTGCATGCTCCAATAGGTATTGAGAACATGGAAGACGAGAAAATAGCGGAAAATGCCGAGGCACTGCTGAATGCAGTGATCAACAAGCTCGAGAGAGGAGAGCACCAGGTTAGATCAGTGTACGTCAAAACAACCATGGGCCCCGCTGTAAAGGTGGAGAGGTGATGTAGATGGCCCACGTAGCCGAATGGAAAAAGAAAGAAGTTGAAGAGCTTGCAACACTCATCAAAGAATACCCAGTAATTGCCCTAATAAACGTTGCAGACGTTCCAGCATATCCGTTATCGAAGATGAGGGATACCATTAGAGAGCAGGGTGTTCTCAGAGTTTCAAGAAACACTTTAATTGAGCTGGCAATAAAGAAGGCTGCTCAGGAAGGTGTTGAGGGAATAGAAGAGCTTGCAAAGTACATTCAGGGTGGGGCTGCAATTTTGGCTACAAGCATGAACCCGTTCAAGCTCTATAAATTCCTTCAGGAGAGCAAGAAACCGGCTCCAGCCAAACCCGGTGCGGTGGTAAACAAGGACGTCATCATACCTGCAGGACCGACATCATTGGCTCCAGGCCCAGTTGTTGGTGAGATGCAGGCTATGGGCATACCAGCGAGGATTGATAAGGGTAAGGTTAGCATTCAAAAGGACACCGTTGTTTTGAAAGCTGGAGAGACAATCACTCCCCAACTTGCCAACATATTGAACAAGCTTGGGATAGAGCCCCTTGAAGTGGGTCTCGAACTGCTGGCTGCTTATGAGGAGGGATTGGTCTACAAACCCGATGTGCTGGCAGTGGATGAGGAGCAATATATCCAAATGCTTCAACAAGCCTATATGCATGCATTCAACTTGGCAGTTAACGTAGCTTACCCAACAAAGCAGACGATAGAGGCACTTATTCAGAAGGCATTTATGGGCGCAAAGAACGTTGCGGTGGAGGCAAACTATCTCACGAAGGACACAGCTGGCGACATACTTGGCAGGGCATTCAGGGTTGCTTTGCTCATAGCTCAAGAATTGCCGGAGGACTTGCTTGACGAGAAGACCAAAGAGCTTTTAAACCAACAGGCACAAATAGCCGTTGCCGCTCAACCTCAACCACAGGAAGAAAAGGTTGAGGAAGCTGAAGAAGAGGAAGAAGAAGAGGAAGCCTCTGAGGAGGAAGCCCTCGCAGGATTGGGGGCGTTGTTTGGTTGATTCCCTTTCAATTTCCCTCGTATCCTAAATAAGTGAAAAATGAAGATGATTGGAGGTGCAAGAAATGGAGTATGTATATGCTGCATTGTTATTACATGCCGCTGGCAAGGAGATAAATGAGGAGAACATCAAAAGCATCTTGAGCGCTGCTGGTGTTGAAGTTGATGATGCTAGGGTTAAAGCTTTAGTTGCAGCCCTTGAGGGCGTCAACATCGAGGAGGCAATCGAAAAGGCCGCTATGCCAGTTGCAGTTGCCGCCGCTCCGGCTGCTGCTCCAGCTGCAGCTGAAGAAGCACCGGCAGAGGAAGAAGAGGAAGAAGAAGAGGAAGAGGAGAAGGAAGAAGAGGCTCTCGCTGGACTTGGAGCCCTCTTCGGTTGAAGTTTCCTTTCCTCTCTCTATTTCAACTTTTCTGAGCATTTAATCGCAAAGCTTATTATGATGTGCCTGTATTCTCTTATGTGAGAGCTATGGATGAGGTTCTACCACCTGATCTTAAAAAGAGGAAAGGAAGGGGAATTGATGAATACCTCTCGGAAAGTTTGGATATTATACTCTCAAATCCAAAGCTCCTCATACCATTTGTACCAGCCCTTCTGGCGATCTTAATTTACAGTATTTATATTCTCATACCCCTTATTAAAGGAGGTTCTCTTTTCCATCCTCGCCTGGACTTCTTCACCTCAAAAAATTTCATAATTCTATCGATAGCCGTTACGTTAATAATGCTCCTCTTTTCGTTGATTGGCATGATAGGTGTCTCATATTTCATTCTGAAGAAAAGTGCTCCAGAGGAGGCAATTCGCTTCGGGGTCAAAAGACTTCCCTTAGCCTTAATATCCTACACAGTTTTACTCGCGCTTTTAATGATCCCCTATGCTCCGATAGTGGTTGTACGCAATGTTCCCTTTATCATAGTATATACTGTGATCATCTCGATGCTCATAGTATCTCCTCTCTTCATGCTTTCTCCACTCATTGTAGAGAAGAGCTTTCCGATAATAGATTCCTTTAGGGTTTACACTGCCAACTTCAAGAAAGGCGTGATCCTAGCTATACTTTACTCTCTGGCTTCATCTGCCGTGAGCTCCCTAATACCCTTCATAGGCTCCTTCCTCAATATCCTTATAGTTATCCCGATGTTTACAGCTGCCTATACTCTGATGTATGAGGAGTGGAAAATAAGCAAAGAATCCCTTTTCATGATATTTCATGAGGAGGACGTGGTGAAATGAAGGGCTTGCAGCAAATGGAACTCATGCAATGGCGAGTTATCACATAAAATTTTCGCATTTATTCCAACGGTTCGGCAGTGCTTATAGCGACGAATTATGGTATTTATTCTTACAACGGGAACATTAACAAAATCTCCCCAATGAATGCCCATTTTCTCAAATGGGGTGGGTATTGGATGATTGCTACGGGTAGGGGACTCTTCAAATATGATGGAAAAAACACACAAAGATTGCTGATTCCAGCATGAGCATTGTTCATATTAATAATTTCTGGCTGATTGCGGGTACGCACGGGCGGCTCTTAAAGTATAATAGTACATTTGAGGACCTGACAGGCGAACTTTCAAATCCAAAGCCGTGGCCAATTCCGGGATTAAATGACTTCACTCCCCTCAACTCCACAGAACCTCAGGGAAGAAAAGGGATATGCGGGCCCGGTGTGTTAATGCTCCTTTCTCTGTTCCCGCTCGTGAAGATGAGAACTTAACGTTTCCTCCTTTTGGACAGAGCTAAATGCTGACTTCCCTGGTAGCTTCCCCTGTATGGTCTGCTTGAGGGGCTTTCCAAACGGTGAAAAGCTATCTGGACAAACCTCTCCCCGTACTCAAGGACAACCTCCTCTTCGGAGGAGTTGAAGAGCGCCAGCGTCAGATTCCCGTCCCATCCCGGGTCAACCCACGCGAAGCTCCCGAGAATTCCTTCCCTCGCAAACGTACTCCTCAGCCTCATATCCCCCATTACATCGTCGGGTAGCTTAATTCGCTCAAGTGTTAAAATTAGCGCATGCCCTTTTGGAGGTATGACCACTTTCCCCGTCTCCTCAACGTTGATGAACTCTCCATTGACCATCGCTTCTCTTCCTACTCTCAAATCATAGCCTGCCGATTGAAGTGAGCGCTCATTGAAGGGTTCGATTAGGATTTCCTTCACTATTTTAGTATCGGGCAGCATCATTTTATCACCGCAACTTTTATGTATGCGGGGATTATAACCTTTTTGAGGGGCCCGTGGCTCAGGGGATACGGCACCGGCCTTCGGAGCCGGGTTTCCCGGGTTCGAATCCCGGCGGGCCCGCCATAGATTTCTCCTTCTATTACCTTCTGTTTCCATGTATCCACATACCTCCTACATGACATCATTAACATCTGAAGAACTCATCTTCCATCTCATGAACTGCTCTTTTTTCGACAATTGTTTAAAGGTATGTTCAATCTGAATTCTAAAATTTAAGCCTCTACCCAGATAAAGCCTTGGATTAGTGGGAATGTTTTCCAGCGTCGATGTACCCTGCAGATTGCTATCGAAAATTTTTAGATTGCCTGCATATATTTGTTAAACCCTTCATACGCCTAAAATTACCCTGAAAATGCTCTTTTAACCAAAAAGCTTATATACCTCTAATTCGAAAAAGAATAGTGAAAATGCTTTGTATGGAGGTGTTGAAAGATGGAGTTGCCAATTGCACCAATTGACAGGTTGATTAGGAAGGCTGGTGCTGAGAGAGTTAGTGAAGATGCCGCTAAGGTATTGGCCGAGTACTTGGAGGACTATGCTATCGAGCTTGCTAAGAAGTCAAGCGACTTCGCAAGGCACGCCGGTAGAAAGACAGTAAAAGCTGAGGACATTAAGCTCGCTATTAAAGCCTGAAGCCTCTTTTATTTTTGTTTTTACAGTAAACCTTTTAAAAGCCTCTTCTTGGAGTTTTTATCATGTATGAGATAGCCGTTAGAATGACAAAAAGGAACCACAATGCTTTCGTTCATCTCCTGGGTGCACTGGAGGCTCAGGGCTTTGATGTGGGGGAAATCCTGATTACCAAGGACTTTGAGAGAATATTAGAATCGAGACCCAGAGCTGTGCTTTACTCATTCTACACTGAAGAGCTCTGGGAAATTGAGAGGGAGATTGAGATACTTAAGGAGAAAACAAATGCCCTTCTGATAGCAGGGGGATACCACGCCACAGCAATGCCCAAGCACACCCTTAGATACTTTGACATTGCTATCATAGGGGAGGGGGAGGAGGTTCTTTATCAACTTCTAACATTCCTTAAAAGAAATAGTTTTAAGCTGACGAAGGAGTTGATGAAAATTCGTGGGCTCGCATTTTATCTCAACGGTGATTTCATATTCACGGGCTTTGCAAAGGTGGATGATTTCACAAAATTCCCTCCCTATGCTGAAGGCCTCCGGTACATAGCTCCCATAGAGATAAGCCGTGGCTGCCCCTTTGCATGCTACTACTGCCAGACTCCCTACATGAAGGGCTTTAAAATGAGGCACCGCCCCATACCTCAGATAGTTAAATATTCCCGGAGGATGAAGGATATACGTTACATAACTCCAAATGCCTTTGCTTACGGCTCTCCGGGTGCTCTTTTAAGAATCGATAAGCTTGAAGCACTTTTAAAGGCACTTCAGCCCCTCAGGAAAGAGGGAAGGAAGCTTTTCTACGGCACATTCCCAAGCGAAGTGAGGCCCGAGTTTGTGAAACCTGAAACTCTGGAGCTCATCATGAGGTATGCTGATAACAGGAGGCTCGCAATAGGTGCACAGACGGTAGATGAGATGATGCTTAAAAGAATACACAGGCTCCACACGATCACTCACGTAAAGGAAGCAGTGGAATATATGCTCGAATATGGCATAGAACCGGTGGTTGACTTTATAGTGGGCCTCCCTGGGGAAAGTGAGGAGAGTCAGAGGAGGAGCATGGAGTTTATGAAGTGGGTCATGCGCAAGGGAGGAAAAGTCAGAGCACACTATTTCATGCCCCTGCCGGGAACTCCCTTTGCGAGATGCAAACCCTCACCAGTTAGCGATGAAATGAAGCGCTTTTTAGGGCAGATGGCTGCAAAGGGAAAAGTCGAAGGGTCCTGGACAAATCAGATGGAGCTCTCAAAGAAGCTTCAACGCCTTATAGAGGAGTTTTATGAAGAACCAATGAGCTATAACGGACAGGTTAGGAGTGTGTGTTAGATAATGTTTTAAATTCAAGACATTATCTCTTTTGGAGGTGGGCGAGATGGTTGTTAAGGAGTGTCCCGAATGTCACGGGAGCGGTAAAGTAAAGATAGGCGAGAAAGAATGTGAGGTTTGCAATGGATGGGGTTATGTTCCAGCGGATTTCAAGCTCGACAAGCAGCTTAGGGGTTATAAAAACCTCGATTATTTTGGAGTGGACGAGGAGGTTGATGAGATTCCATGTCCCGAATGCCATGGGAAGGGCACCGTCCCGGTTTACGGAGACTGCCCGATGTGCGGCGGCACGGGAAGAGTTCTGGCATGTGATATATGCGGAAAAGTTAAAGGTTCATGGGAGCCCGGGATGGAGAGCACCTGGATATGCCCCGAGTGCGAGAGGAAGTTCAAGATAGTCTATATTCTTGACAACACGTGTGACTACGAGGATGTTGAGGTGGGCAACGCATATAAGGGAAGTGTTGAGAGAGTGGAACGTTTTGGGGTATTTGTGAGACTTAACAAGCACGTTGTAGGACTCATAAAAAGAAAGGACCTCCTTAAAAAGGATTATTCTGTGGGAGACGAAATAGTGGTGCAGGTTCTGGATGTTAGACCCGATAGAAACGAAGTTGATTTGATTGAATCCGCCTTAAAGAAATACCGCGAGGTGCTGGTTAGGAAGGAGATACCTCTAAGTGATATAGGGGCCTTAACCAAGGAAATGGCGGGTAAAACCGTGAGATTCAGGGGGAAGGTCACCCAAATTCAGGTCACCGGGGGTCCAACGGTATTCACGGTGAGTGATGGAACGGGTATAACATGGGCTGCAGCATTTGAAGCTCCGGGCGTTAGGGCTTATCCCAAAATCGAAGTTGGGGATGTTGTGGAAGTAATTGGAAAGGTTTCCTTCCATGCGGGGGAGATCCAAATAGAAGTAAGTGATATGGCGAGGCTTTGGGGCCCCGATGCGGCTCAGGTGAAGACCAAAATAGAGGAAGAGCTCAATAGAAAGGCACAGCCCGAAGATGTGGGCTTTTTAATTGACAGTGAAATTCTGGAGAAGCTCAAGCCCAAGATAATGGAGGCTGCATTTATAATTAGAAAGGCTATTTACGAGGGGAGACCGATCCTCCTGAGGCATCATGCGGATACGGACGGTTATGTCTCCGGTTTGGCATTGGAAAGCGCAATAATTCCTCTCTTGAAGGAAGTTTCACCCGATCCTGATGCCGAGTGGCACCTCTTTAAGCGTAGACCGAGCAGGGCTCCTTTCTACGAGCTTGAGGATGTCCTCAAGGACATAATCTTTGCCGTTGAGGATTCGAGGAAGTTTGGGGAGGAGCTTCCCCTTATAGTTATAGTGGATAATGGAGGTACGAGTGAGGACATACCTGCTTACAGACGCCTGAAGGCATATGGTGTTCCCATAGTTGTTGTGGATCACCACGACCCGAGGGAGTTTGTAAGTGAGAACAGAGCCCTCGTAGATGAGTACGTGGACGTTCATGTTAACCCTCATCTCGTAAAGCGCGGCTATTATGAACTAACCGCCGGAATGCTCGCCACAGAACTTGCACGCTTTATATACCCACCTGTGGAAGAAAAGATCAAACATCTCCCTGCGATAGCGGGAACAGGCGATAGGAGCAATGCACCTGAGTTTGAGCAGTACAAGAGGATAGCAAAGCAGATGAAGGGATTAACAGAGGAGGATTTAAAGAAAATAGCAGAGGTTGTTGACCACGAAGCCTACTTCTGGAAGTTCATGGACGGGAAGGGCATAATAGAGGAACTCCTCCTTTTGAGCGGCAACCTAAAGAGGCACCGCCTCTTGGTGGATTCAATCTATCCCGAGGTGGAGGAGAAGCAGGAAAAGGCCTTGAGAGCATCGTTACCTCATGTGAAGAGCGTGGTTCTTCCAAACGGCATAAGATTTAACACAATAGACATAGAACTCTTTGCTCCCAAATTCTCGTATCCAAGCCCTGGCAAGCTGGGTGGGCTGATACACGATCATTTCAAGGAGAAATACGGAGAAAATAGCCCAATTTTAACATTGGCATACGGTCCAGATTTTGCCGTTATCAGAGCGAGCGATGGAATGGGCGAGTATAACTTTGACCTGAACATGATAATACCCAAACTTCAAGAGCTTCTTCCCGCGGCGGGAATAGAAGGAGGGGGACACAGCTTTGCCGGTTCCATAAAGTTCTTTGAAGGCATGCGCAAGGAGGTCCTTGAAGAGTTTGCAAAGCAGGTCGTTAAGCTTAGGAAAGCTTAACCTTACCTCAACTTTTCCGCATTTGATGAACAAACTTTTATATTCCAAGGACTATACTTCTTTGGTGATGTCCATGTACATGGCGGAGTTCAAGCTCAGATTCGGTTCTTTAAAATGGTACGTTAGGAGAATTGTTGAAGCGAAGTCTTTTGAGGAAGCTAAAGAGCTAGCAGAGCGTTATGCAAAAGCCATGAACAAAGGAGAGGTTTCCTGGGAACTTGCTGATATCTATGAGTCGGATAAACCATTAACTTTAACTGAGGAACTTGTTGAAAAGCTTGAGAAGGTTTAATCTTTGAGGGAGGTCAATCCTCCCCCACAAAGCTCATCAAGACCATAGCCACAGCACTCATGAAGGCAGCGTACAGGAAAGCGTACTCTAAAGAGTAATTCTGCCATAGAAATCCTGCTATCACAGATGCAGGGAAGACGAACAAACCAAACACGGTGTGATATGCCCCTATTACCATACCTTTTTCGAATTCCTTGGCAAGATCCGCCATATACGCCCGGGGTATTGTATCCTCTATAGCCAGATATATTCCATAGAGCACGAATCCCAGGATCAGGGTTGGAAGGGTATTTGCAAGGGCGAATGTAAGTGCGGCGAGGGTTGCAACTCCAAAGCCGAGTGTTATAACCCTCTTTTTTCCAACCTTGTCCGAACGAACCCCTATGGGGTATGCGGACAGGGCGTATATCACGTTGAAGAGAGCATAAAAGGCAAGGCTTTGAACGACGCTGTATCCAAGCTCCTCCGCCTTCCACATGATAAAGGCATAGCTGTATCTGCCAAGGGCTCCTATGGCGACCACAATTAAAAAGAGCCTTAAATTTTTGCTCTTCAGTGCCGAAATTCCAGTTATCTTCTTTTTAACTTCCTTTCCAGTATCCTTCACAAGGAAGAGCACTATGAGTACGCCGATTATTCCAGGAACTGCGGAGAGAAGAAAAACGTATCTGTAGGCTTCCACCTTGGCATAGTTTCTCAAGAGCGCCAGAATCCCAATTGCAACGAGAGGCCCCGCAACGGCGCCCATTGTGTCCATCATGCGGTGGAAGCCAAAGGATTTTCCGCTCTTCCCTTTTTCACTCGATTCTGCTATTAGAGCATCTCTTGGAGCCGTTCTTATTCCTTTTCCGACCCTGTCAAGCACTCTAAGGCTCAAAAAGTCCCACCATGCATGTGTGAATGCGAGCGCTCCCTTTGCCACGGTTGAGAAGAGGTATCCAAAGGCAACGAAGAGTTTTCTTTCTCTGAATCTGTCGCTTATATATCCAAAGGCAACCTTGAAGAGGGAGCTCAGACTTTCTATTAGCCCCATAAGGGAACCACTTAGCGCCTTATTTATCCTCAGGATGTCCGTGAGGTAAGAGGGAACTATGGGGGCAATCATTTCGCTGCTCATGTCATTTAAAAAGCTCACGATTCCGAGGAGAAACACGTTCCAGCTTATTCCAATGATTTTCTTCTTTTCTGTCATCTTAATCACCTAAAATTTCTTGTGAGAGCTCTCTAACCTTCTTCCTTCCTTCTTCAAGGAATTCCATCCCCTTAGATGTTATTCTGTAAAGCTTTACCCTTCTGCCATTTTTAACATCCCATCTACTCGTTAGAAGATCCATATCCTCCATTTTATGGAGGAGAGGATAAATTGTCCCGGGGCTTACCTTGTATCCATGTCTCCTGAGCTCTTCCATTATAAAAACCCCGCTTATATCTTCTTTGCTTGCATGGTAAAGTATATGGAGCTCCATGAAGCCGAGGAGGATGCGCCTCATCATATCGAACACCGATATCGATCTCCAATATCAAGGTATAAAAATGTTGTGTTTTCTCTTGGAGTTAGCGTTGGGATAGGGGCCTCCTGAGTATGAAAATTAAAAGTAAAAGTCAATCTTTTCTGGCTAATTCTAGCATTTTTTTGTGTTCTTCTGTTGTCAATCTTCTTTTCAAGAATAATCTGGTGCTGAAGTATCTAGCTGCATAGTCGGGCAATATTGTAACTATCTTATCTCCTTCATCAAACGAATATTTTTCTGCAAGTTTTATTGCTGCTGCTACGTTTGCTCCTGAGGAGATGCCCACTCCTAAAGCTTCTTTCCTAGCTATTTTTCGAGCCATTTTAATGGCCTCATCACTGCTCACGGTTATCCATTCATCAATGTAGTCCCTGTATTTCTGGATTAATCCCGGTACAAACCCATCTCCAATTCCTTCTACTTCATGTCTTCCCCAAGCCCCAACTTTGCCTGTCTTAAACCAGCCTTCTGCAGTTGGGCACTCTGCTGGCTCCATTCCTGCAGTTATTATCTTTGGATTGGCTTCCTTCAACCGCTTTGCCACTCCAACGAGTGTTCCTCCCGAGCCAACTCCGGTTACAAATCCGCTTATATTTTCTGCCCCAAGCTGCTCTATTATTTCCTTTCCGGTTGTTTCGTAATGGGCTTTGAAGTTTGCTTCATCACTCCATTGATCAAGAGCTAGGTATTTATCGGGATTTTCTTCTTCCAGCTGTTTCGAATATTTTAGTGCACCCATTGCGTCGCTTTCTCCTCCGGGAGTATAAATTAATTTAGCACCAAAGAGCATGTCTAAGAGCTTTCTTTCGTAGCTCATTTCTTCAGGCATGACAATTAGCACGTCATAACCAAAATAAGCCCCCCATGCAGCAAATGAGATCCCTGTATTCCCGGTTGTAGCTATTACTATAGTCATTCCGGGTTTTAGTTTCCCCTGTTTTTCCGCTTCCCTTATCATGTAATACGCCATCCTATCTTTCACACTACCTGTGGGGTTCATAAACTCACATTTTGCCCAAATTTCAAATGGATAGTCTTTATCTACCTTAGAAAGCCGAACGATTGGAGTATGTCCAATCAATTCAACACTATTTTTGGCTACCTTATCATTCATATTTTCGCCTCCAAACCTGCTTTCTTATTCAGGGCTATTAGGGATATAAACTCGAAGATTACATGTGCCGCTAGAAGTGAGGTGATGAATCCCGGATCATATTGCGGATAGACCTCTACTAAATCAAAACCCACAAAATTTAGCCCTTTCAACCCTTTTCGTATTAATTCCAAGGTTTCTCTGCTTGTAAAACCTCCCACTTCCGGCGTGCCTGTTCCGGGGGCATATGCGGGATCGACGAAGTCGATATCAAATGTAACAAAAACTCTAGCATCTCCCAACCGCTCTTGGATCCTCTTTGCTACATAATCAATCCCGGTTTTGTAAACCTCTTCGGCAGTTATAACCTCAAATCCAAGGTTCCTGGCATTATCTATCTCCCCTTTTGAATATGTGGATCCTCTTATCCCAACCTGAATCGAATGATCAACTAGGAGCAAGCCTTCTTCAACAGCCCTGATAAAAGTGGTTCCATGGTTATACCTATGCCCATAATAATCTGGGTCGGTATCCGTATGTGCATCGAATTGTACTAGAGCCACGGGACCGTATTTCTTAGCTATTGCCCTAAGCTCCGCTAAGGTTATTGAGTGATCCCCTCCAAGAGCTATTGGAATCACATCCCTGCGTATTATCGAGAGATACTCTTTCTCAATACTCTCATACGAGTGCTCTATGAATCCTGGGATAACCTGTATGTCACCATAGTCAATTCCCGAGCAGTATTCAAAGGGAGTTATGTTCAGAGCGGGATTGTGAGATCTCAATATGAGCGACTGGCTTCTAATTGCCTCTGGCCCATATCTGGCTCCAACTCTATAGGATGCTCCAGTGTCAAAGGGTATACCGACGATTACAAAATCAACGTCTTTAGGCACATTTTTTAGATAAGGCAGGCGCCAGAAAGTCCTGATACCAGAAAATCTCGGCACTTTCAAGGGGTTAAGAGGTTTGTACTCCTTCATTTGTGCCACCATAAGATTCTTGGCTCTTACAGTATTTTTACTTTTTTATTGTTTAGGAGAGTGTATGGAGCTTCAAGCTCGGATCTTTCAAATTTGAAAATTAAGATGGGGTTTGAAAAGAGTTTTATCGCAATAAATTACTCCAAAACATGCTTCTCTAGTACGTAGCAGTGGAAGGTGCCCTCAAAGACCTTCTCGTTCTTTTGGTTGAAGACCTCAACAAAAACTATTTTTTTCTTTCCAATATCTTCTTTTATTTGCGCTTCAGCCAGAAGTTCATCTCCTACCTTAACAGGCTTTGTGAACTTTACTTCCGCCTTTCCAAGAACCACCGTAGGTTCGTTAACAGCCAGCATTGCCGCATAATCCGCCAGCCCGAAAGTGAATCCTCCATGAACGAGTCCATGCCCATCGACCTTCATATGCTCTTTCGTTTTGAGCTTCACCTTTGAAAAACCTTCGCCAAGCTCAATTACCTCTCCAACAAGCTCTTTTGATGTGAGCAAGTGAGTCCTCTGCATGCCATCACCGGATATTAGTATGCCGTTGTGAATATAAGCCTTCTCACTTTTACAATGCAGTAAAACTTAAATAAAGAAGAACCTATGTACCCCTGAGGTGGTAAATGTGTATTATGAGCACTACCCAACCTTCGGAGGTTACTTCTTATCATACATATTCTATTTTATCCTAATACCCGCAGTGATCCTGATAATTATCAGAGCTAAATGGGGCTACATTCAGGAGAGAAGGTGGAAGCACGTTCTAAAGCCACTGGCTTACGGACTTATCATAGGATTCTTTTTAACGGCACTCCTTCAGCTAAATCTTACCAACGACTACATCTACTTGTATTCACTAACAGGAACGGGCACGTGCTTCACCTCCTCATGCCTCGTGGAAGAGATGCAGAGCAACACCCAGTATAAATTCAATGTCGAGGGCATTGAAAGATTCGGAATGCCAAAGTTTGGAATAATGAGATCTTTTAGGCTTTCAGACAGGAAGTACAACAAGCTGAAGTTTAAATACGATGTCGTGAACTCCGTTGTAATAACAAGGAGCATCCCATTGCTTCCCATTGTCGAGGTCTGGGACTACAAGGTGGATCCCACGGATAGGCACACCATCACTGATTTGCAGAAGTTTTACATCCTCTATCCCTACGACCCGGCCACCCTCCTCTCCCGGCATTACAATTTCAGCTTCACGATGTTCATGTGGGATGTGGGAGGAGCGCCATAAACGTTTTATTCTTTCCCTCCCTATTATCTTCGGTGGGAATGTGAATCCTCTTAGAGATGCCATCCTCCTCAAAGGTTCAAACGAGTTCAGGAGACAGGAGCTTCTGGCGATTCTCTCACTGAATCTCAAAGCGATGAGCCCAAAAGAAGCCAAAGCCTTCATCAATGACTGCATTGAAAAGGGAATTATTGAGGTGAAGGGAGATATTCTGCTCGTCCATCCTGAACGTGTCGGGGAAAAGGAGGATATCTTTGAGGAGATGATTGAGTACCTCACTTCCTCTCTGGGATGGACCCGGGAGGAGATTCTAGAGGATTTGAGGAAATTTGGAGAGCGCTATGGCAGCTTGGACAGGAAGCTAATAGCATACCTCTACGGCATCGAAAAAGGGGTTGATATGTCCATGTTTAAAGAGAGGATTGAGTAACAAAATGTTTATAAACACATTTCAACCCCTTTTTCATGAAGGCTATGCTGCCCGAAAACTATAAAAGATTTGAAATCCTTATTAACAAATTGCGAGAGTTTGGTGGTGTTATCATTGTTGAAGGAAGGCGAGACGAGGTGGCTTTAAGGAAATTGGGGGTCGAAACGGGGATAATTAAACTTTCCCGCTTACCACTATCTGAAATTGCCCTGACCGCTTCGCAGTATCACGAAGTCATGGTGTTAACAGATTTGGATAAAAAGGGTGAAGAATTGGCAAAAAAGTTGATTTCCTATTTAGAGGGGTATAACTGCAGAGTGGATTCAGAGACACGGAAAGAACTTAAGAGAATTGCAAAGAAGGACATAAAGGGCATTGAAGATTTGTACTCTCTCTATTTGAGGACGCTTTCCCGTTTCTGACCCCCTTAGGAGGGATTCAAATTGAAGAGGAAAAAAGTGGTAATGCAGCACCTACTTGAAAAGACAGCCAAGCATAAAGCAAGGAGGAAAGAGGGTGATATTATGGCAGGTAAAGATGAGTTTGGAACCACAAAATATGTTGTTTATGCAGAGTTTGAGGCTAATGGAATTGTAGAAAGACCTGATGTTGTTGGAGCTATTTTTGGTCAGACTGAAGGTTTGCTTGGAGACGATTTGGATTTAAGAGAGCTCCAGAAAACCGGGAGAATTGGGAGGATAAAGGTTGATGTTCACACGAGGAGTGGAAAAACCTATGGAAGCATAACCGTTCCATCGAGCTTGGATAGAGTTGAAACAGCAATCTTGGCAGCAGCCCTTGAAACCATAGATAGAGTGGGCCCCTGTGAGGCGAGCATAAAAGTTTCAAGGATTGAGGATGTGAGGGCAACCAAGAGGAGATACATAATTGAGAGGGCCAAGGAGATACTCGAGAGCCTGATGGAGGAGGAAATCCCGGAGAGTCAGGAGATTACTGATGAGGTTAAAAAAGCCGTTAGGGCCAAGGAGCTTATAGAATACGGCTCCGAGAAACTTCCAGCTGGACCTCACGTTCCGTTCTCGGATTCAATAATCGTCGTTGAGGGAAGAGCTGACGTGCTGAACCTTCTCAAGCACGGAATTAAAAACGCGATAGCGGTTGAAGGCACATCAATACCCGAGACAATTGTCAAGCTGAGCAAGGAGAGGATTGTAACCGCATTTACGGATGGAGATAGGGGAGGAGAGTTGATACTCAAGGAATTGCTGCAGGTTGCGGATGTGGACTATGTGGCGAGAGCACCTGAAGGAAAGGAAGTTGAAGAGCTCACAAAAAAGGAGATTGTTAAGTCCCTTAGAAGCAAGGTGCCGGCAGAACAGGTCATAAATGACATATTCTACAAGGGCAGAAACTTCTATGAGGTCATAAGGGAAAAGAACCGTGAAAAGGAAAGAGAAGCTGTGGTTCCAATCCAAAAGGAAGCCAAAGCCAGAGAGGAGAAGAAAGAGGAAAAACCAGAGCGCATAATAAAGCCGATTCAAAAGAGCAGACCCAGTGAAGTTGAGAAGTTCAAGGAATATGTTGAGAAGGTTAAAACGAATTCCAATGCGATCCTCCTGGATCAGGAGAACAAAGTGATAGCTGAGATACCCGTTAGGGATTTAATATCCACGTTAAATGAGAAAGAAGGTATTCAGACCGTAGTTTTCAATGGAATAATCACACAGAGACTTATTGACTTGGTGAGCGATAAAGGCGTTAAATACCTCGTTGGCGCAAGGAAAGCCAATGTCGTTAGGAGACCCATAGATTTGAGGATAATAACCTTTGCCGAATGAGCCTTTTCCTTTACCTTCTTTTTTCTTGAGCACCGCATAACCTTTATAACTGCACTTTCCCTTTCTCATTTAGGTGGTGGAAGTGGAGGAGACTATACTCAAGTATGCGCTCATCAATGCCCTTCAGCATGGAGGAAAAGCCAACTCGAAGGCGGTTATTGGGAAAATACTGGGAGAGATCCCTGAGTTAAGACCGAAAGCTAGGGAGATAATCCCCATTGTAAAGCAGGTTGTTGAGAAAGTTAATGGAATGGATATAGAGGAGCAGGAAAAGAGACTTAGGGAGATTTATCCGGAATTTTTTGAAGAGAAAAAGGAGAAAAAAGAGGAGAAAAAAGTTCTTCCCCCTCTTCCAAAGGCGGAGAAGGGTAAGGTTGTCACGCGCTTTGCCCCAAACCCCGATGGAGTCTTCCATTTGGGAAATGCAAGGGCTGCCATTTTGAGCTATGAGTATGCCAGGATGTATGACGGAAAGTTCATTTTGAGATTTGATGATACTGATCCAAAGGTTAAGAGGCCGGAGCCCATTTTCTACGAGTGGATTCTTGAGGATTTGAAATGGCTTGGTATGGAACCCGATGAGATTCACTATGCCAGTGATAGGCTTGAACTCTACTATGAATACGCCGAGAGGCTCTTGAGAATGGGAAAGGCTTATGTCTGCACGTGTGAACCATCTCACTACAAAAAGCTCAGGGACGAGGGAAAACCATGCCCTCACCGCGAGCTTCCTCCGGAGATTCAGCTTGAAGAATGGAGGAAGATGCTCGATGGGGAGTATAAAGAGGGGGAGGCGGTAGTAAGGATTAAAACCGACCTGAAGCATCCAAATCCCGCAGTTAGAGATTGGCCGGCTTTGAGGATAATCGATGAGCCAAATCATCCAAGGACGGGCAATAAATATCGTGTATGGCCTCTCTACAATTTCGCTTCGGCTGTGGATGATCACGAGCTAGGTGTTACCCATATATTCAGGGGTCAGGAGCACGCCGAAAACGAGACGAGGCAGAGATACATGTACGATTATCTTGGATGGGGATACCCGCAGGCAGTTCATCACGGACGTCTATCAATTGAAGGGGTTGTTTTAAGCAAATCAAAGACCAGGAAAGGAATTGAAGAGGGCAGATACCTGGGATGGGATGATCCGCGCTTGGGAACCATAAGGGCATTAAAGAGGCGTGGTATAAAGCCGGAAGCAATTAGGGAGGTTATAATCGAAGTGGGCTTGAAGAGGAGTGATACAACTATAAGCTGGGATAATCTAGCTGCAATAAATAGAAAATTAATCGAGCCCATCGCAAACAGATACTTCTTCGTTGCGGATCCAATCCCAATGCATATTGAAGGATTTGAGGAGGAGTTCACAGCGGAGGTACCCCTCCATCCTGATCATCCAGAGAGGGGTGTTAGAAAACTCAAATTCACGCCAGGGAAACCGATCTATGTCTCAAAGGATGATCTGGAGCTCCTCAAAAAGAGTGAGTACATAAGGCTTAAAGACCTCTTTAATGTGAGGTTGCTTGAGGTTAGCGAGAGGGGGGTAGTGGCAGAGTTTGATAGCCTTGAGTATGAGAAGGCGAGAGAACACAGATGGAGAATGATTCACTGGGTTCCCGAAGGCAAACCATGTGAGGTTCTGATCCCTGAGGGGGATGAGCTCATAGTCAAGAGAGGGCTCTTGGAGATGGATGCAACGTTAAACGTTGATGATGTTGTACAATTTGAGCGCTTTGGCTTCGTTAGAGTTGATGCAGTTGAGGAAGGAAAGCTTAGGGCAGTGTTTGCTCACAAGTGATCTATTCAAGGACATCCAGAAGATCCGCACATCCGAGAACTTCCTTCGCAATTTCTTTACCCTTTTTTGAATCTTCAAGGAGCTTTATGATGAGCTTTCCGCTTGGATATATGCTAACTTCATACCCTCCAATTTCGGCTATGAGAAGCATCTGCGGGATTATCTTTTTGATTTTGACTCCATTCTCCTTTAGACATCTTGAAATCTTGATGAGATCAATTTTTATCTCCCTTTCCCATGAATAAGGCTGGATAACCAGTCCCTTCATCGTGACGCATGCCTTTGCTATTATCATTTTCTCACCTTTCGAGAGATTCATCTTTGGATATTTATAACTTGCTCCATTTCGGGATCTGGGCAGTATCCATTTTTGACCAGAAATGCTTAAAAGTTGGTTATTGATTGTTAACCCGGAGGTGGGATGATGCTTAAGGTTGATAACTTAAAGGTCACGGTTGAGGGTAAAGATATCCTCAGAGGAGTAAACCTCAATGTTGGAGAAAAGGAATTTCATGTCATTATGGGACCCAACGGGAGTGGAAAGTCCACTTTAGCCCTAACCATAGCAGGACATCCAAGATACACCGTGGTTGATGGAGGGATATTTTTTAATGGAGAGGATATCACGGAGATTCCGGCTAATGAGAGGGTCAAAAAGGGTATATTTCTGGCTTTTCAGCATCCCGAGGAAGTAGAAGGCGTCAAAATCATGGAATTTCTTCAGACTATCCTAAACAAGGTCAAAGGCATGGATTTAGCGGATGCCTATGATAGGATCACAGAGCGTCTTAAGGAGGTATGGTTCAGGGAGGATATATTAAAGCGCTTCATAAACGTCGGATTCTCGGGAGGAGAGAGAAAACGCTTTGAAATTCTCCAGGCCCTGCTAATGGAGCCAAAGCTCCTGATTCTGGATGAGCCGGACAGCGGGGTTGATATAGATTCTCTGAGCGTAATATCCATGAAAATTGAAGAGCTCTATCGAAGAGGAACGTCAATTCTCCTCATAACGCACTACGGGAGAATTCTGCAGCATCTCGATCCGAGCATCTTAAAGGTGCACATAATGAAGGATGGAGAGATTGTGATGAGTGGAAGCGGCGAACTTGTGAGTGAGATTGAGCGGAGAGGATTTCAGAAGATTTTTGAGGAGTGTGGTTGCGATGAGTGAAACCCTGACCATTAAGGATGCCAAGTCGGTTATAGAAAATCAGATTGAAGAGCTTTCGAAGAGGAACAGGGAAACCGAATGGGTTACAAAGCTCAGATATAAAGGGCTTGAAGCCTTTGAAAGCGCTCCCTATAATGATCTTGCTCTTCCAAACTTGCTTGATTTCATAGCAAAAGCCGAAGAAGTCCCAGTTCCTGAAATTAAGAGCTTGGAAGACCTACCTCCGGAAATGAAGGCTCTTTTGGATAAACTCGGGATAAGTGAGGTGGAGCAAAAATACATAGCGGGACTGGCTGTCCAAAGTGATACAGGAGTTATATACAATGAATTTTTGAAGCAGTGGGAGGAGAAGGGTTTAATAATGACATCAATGGAGGAAGCCGTTAAGAGGTTCCCCATAGTTAAGGAGCACTTCATGAAGCTCTTCAATCCAGAGGAGAGCAAACTCACGGCATATCACACCGCGGTATGGAATGGGGGAGTGTTCCTCTATGTAAAGGAAGGCTTAAAGGTTCCCTTTCCCCTTCACCTGTTTTTCCTGATTCAGGAAAGCTCCCTTGCTCAGGCTCCCCATATAATAATCCTCGCGGAGAAAAACACCGATGTTCACCTGATAGAGGGGTGCACATCTCCAGTTTTGGTGAGACACTCTCTCCATCTGGACATGAGCGAAATTTACGTCCATGAGGGCGCCAATGTGAAGCTTTCGGTGCTTCAGAACTGGCCCGAATATGTGCACACAAGACCCATGACGAGGGCAAGGATAGGAAAGAATGCTCAATTCATAAACACCACGGTAGGACTGGGAAGCGGAAAGAGCAATATAGCGAACCCAAAATACTGGGTGGATGAAGGAGGCTATGTGGAATTAAACGGGATTCTCCTAGGTCAGAAGGACTTCTATGTGAATCTTGGAGGGGAAATGTATCTTCAAGGCAGAGGGGCAAGGGGAATAAATGCCAGCAAGTCCGTTATAATGGATGAGTCAACCGTTATAACAAGGGGTATAATACATGCCCGGGCACCCAAAACCAAGGGACACATAAGCTGTGATGCACTTTTGATGAGCGATGGGGCAAAAATGGAGACATACCCGGGGCTCATATCAACGGTGGATGATGCAGAGCTCAGTCACGAGGCTGCAATAGGCAAAATAAAGGAGGAAGAGCTCTTCTACCTGATGAGCCGCGGCTTGAGCGAGGAAGAGGCAACTCAGCTGATAGTTAAAGGATTTGTAGAACCACTGCTGAAGGACATCCCCATGGAGTTTGTGGTTGAAATCAGAAAGATTATTGAATTGGCAATTAGTGGTGGCATGTAGCCTCCCTCTTGGTTTCTTCTTAATTTTTGTATTTTCATTTCAAACCCCCTGTTATCAGTACTTTTTCTCTCAATGAAATCTATGGGCAGTAGGAGACATAATGGAGCATTATAGAACTAAATATTCCAAAACTGTTCGTTTTTAACCTAATGTTCCATTGATAAAGTTTATATATACTAATTTTGAACTATAGGTTAACCAGTATGTAAAAAGTTTCAAATTTAACGTTTGGAGGGTTGTTATATGGGAGAAGCAAGCAAAATAAGCCGTTACCTATACACTGTAATCGTGCTCTTCGTTATTTGGATATTTTTGACAAGCAGCCTTGACATCCAGGAACTCGAAATTGGACTGGTATTTTCCCTTGTAGTGGGTGCATTGACCTATAGCGTGTTCACCGAAAGCGGATTGGCAAACTTCCATCCAAAGAGGATTATTTACGGCATAGCATATATCCCCTACTTCCTCTGGGCAATGCTGATGGCAAACCTGGATGTTGCATATCGTGTTCTGCATCCAAAGAGACCTATAAACCCGGGAATAGTCGAGTGCGAAACCGTTCTGACCAATGATGTTGGGAAGCTCGTCCTTGCAAACTCCATCACATTGACACCGGGAACAATCACCCTTGATGTCAGAGATGGCAAATACTACATTCACTGGATCGATGTGAAGGATGCAAGCATTGAAGGCGCTTCGGAGAACATAACTAAACCCTTTGAAAAATTCCTGAAGGTGATATTTCCATGATAGGCATTAACATTTATCTCCTCATAATTGCAATAGCAACGCTTTTGAGCATGTATCGCGTTTTCAGGGGACCAACCACAGTGGACAGGCTCGTGGCTGTTGATATCATGACCACAATAACCACAGGTTTGATGGTTTTATTTGCACTTTATTATAAGAGGGCGATATTCCTCGATGTGGCACTTGTGTATGCCATACTCGCGTTCCTTGGAGTGATAGCTTTTGCTAGGTATCTGGAGGGAGGCATATGAGCATCACATCAACGGTGGGGGAATTCCTCGTTTTATTTGGGACGATATTCTACTTCCTCTCAACACTTGGTTTAATCAGAATGCCCGATGTTTATAACAGAATGCAGACAGCAACAAAGAGCGCCACTCTTGGCTCCCTTGGTGTCATTGTAGGCGTGGGAATATGGGCAATTGGTCATGTGGGGAGCTACTCATGGGTGACCAAGACCATCATCATAGCGGTCTTTCTCCTCCTAACAAACCCAATAAGCGCTCATGCATTGATAAGAGCGGCTTACAAGAGTGGAATTCCGCTTTGGGAGGGAAGCGTGGTCGATAAATACAAAGAAGCCCTTGAAAGGGAGGAGGGAGAGCAATGAACTGCATCGTGTGTATTGAATACATAATCGTGGCGGTCATGGTTCTCTCCGCAATATTTGCGGTTGAGTGGGGAGATTTGCTTGCGGCAGTGGTGGGAATGACAGCGGTGAGCCTTTTTGCATCGGTGCTGTTTTTCTTCCTTCAGGCACCGGATGTGGCAATGACAGAAGCAGCAATAGGAGCGGCCATGAGTGCAGCTGTCTTTATATTCGCAATCAAGAGGACTCAAAGGTATGAGAGTGAAGAAGAAGGTGCAGGGTGGTGGCTGAGATGGTGAAGAGAATTCTCGCAATCATCATGCTTCTCATAGTGGGCTTTTGGATGGCGAATGCATTGAGTGGAGTGCCCTTTGGCGAGGATAAAATGCTCGTGGGAAAGTATTACCTGGAGAACGTTAAGGAACAAACTGGCGCTGTCAATGCTGTCACTGCAGTGGTCGTCAACTACAGAGGCTTCGATACCCTTGGAGAGGTTACGGTCCTTTTCATAGCGTCTACGGGAGTAGGTGCCCTCCTGTGGAGAAAGAAGAAGGAGAGAACTGCTAAAAGTGAGGGAAGCGTGGTTTTGAGAACGGGTTCAAGAATTCTCCTGCCCTTTATAATGCTATTCGGTGCCTACATCTTCATCCACGGGCACCTGACACCGGGAGGAGGCTTCCCCGGAGGAGCTACGATAGCAACGGCATTTCTAATGCTCTATCTGGCATTCAAGGATTATGAAATCGAACACAAAGTCTTTGAGCCTATTGAAGGTCTCGCAGGAGTGGGTTACGTTACGGTGGGTCTTATAGGCCTTGCAATAGGGAGCTACTTCCTCTTTGACTGGATATGGCAGACGTGGGGATGGGGACATGAGAACATCGGAAGGCTCCTCAGCGCCGGTTTTATTCCAATAATCTACACGCTCATTGGTATAAAAGTTGGAACCGAACTTACCGGGATAGTCGATAATATGGTCAGGGAAGAGGTGAAGGACAATGATTAGCCTTTACTACTTCGGAGCAATTTCGCTCATCCTAATAGGAATGTACGCGGTTCTGGTTAAGAGAAATTTGCTTAAAATGCTCGTTGGCCTTAGCATAATGGAGACAGGGGTTAATCTGCTCCTCATAAGCATTGGCTATGTGAGCAACAGAACGGCACCAATCTTGAGTGAGGGTGCCACACCCCAGAATACGGTTGATCCAATTCCCCAGGCACTGGTTCTCACGGCGATTGTCATAGGAGTTGCCACAACGGCACTTGCATTAACCGTTGTGATTAACCTTTATTCCAAGTACAAAACTCTGGATGTTGAGGAAATAAGGAGGTTGAGAGGATGAGCCAGTACGCATCGCTGCTCATTGCATTACCCCTGATTAGTGCGTTCTTTGTGCCCATCATCAAGAGGATAAGCAGAGATGCCATAATGCCCTATCTGAGCTTAATAACCCTAATTCAGACAGGAGTTGCGGCTTGGGTATTTAAAGAGGTCTATACCACAGGAAAGCCCATAATAATAATGGCTGGAGGATTCAAACCGCCCGTTGGAATTGACCTCTACATAGGGCACTTTGCGGCATTGTTTATCCTCATAGTTGCACTGGCTTCGTTTATAATGGCAGTCTTCAGCAGGAAGGCAATAAGTATTGAACCGAAGGACAAGTATGCAATGCTATTCCTCTTGCTCATGCTTGGAGCGACGGGGATGATAGCGACGGGGGATATCTTCAACCTCTTTGTTTTCATGGAGATTACCTCAATAAGCGCCTACGCACTCACGGGATATAACAAGACTGGAGAAGCCAGCGAGGCATCAATGAAGTACATAATACTCGGGGGAATAGGCTCAAGCTTCTTCCTCGTTGGTGTCGCCCTCCTCTACGGGAGCCTGGGAACTCTAAATCTCGCTCAAATTGCCCAGCTTGCAGGGAATATGAACGCCACAGTTGCTCAGGCGGCTTTGGCTCTTATAATCTTCGGTCTGGCGGTTGAAGCGGAGATATTCCCGCTGAATGCATGGGCGCCCGATGCATATCAGGGTGCACCTCACCCTATTACTGCTATGTTCTCCGCATTTGTAGTCAAAGCAGCACTCTATGCGATGGCGAGAATACTTTATATAACAAGTTCGGCAAGTTCGTGGAGTAATATTCTAAGGCTGCTCATAGTTTTGGGAACTTTAACCGTCATCGTAGGCGAAATGAGTGCTTTGAGGCAGAAAAATGTTAAGAGAATGTTAGCTTACTCAAGTATAGCTCAAGTGGGTCTAATAGCCGTTGGTTTCGCGTTAGGAACCCAAGCAGGTGTCAATGCGAGCGTTTTCCACATGTTTAATCATGCAATAGTTAAAGCCCTCCTCTTCCTTGCCGCGGGTTATGTTGCGGTTGAGCTCGGAGGTACAGAGCTCGAAAAGTTCGAAGGATTGGGCAGAAAAATGCCTTTGACGGCTTTCAGCATCACTGTTGGAGCGGTTAGCATCATTGGAATTCCACTCTTCAACGTCTTTTGGAGCAAGCTTAGACTTATACTCGCTGCCCTTAGTGCAAACTATGCATGGGTTGCCGCACTCGTCCTTGGGGCAAGCGTCGTGGAAGCGGTCTATTACATAAGGCTCATACACCTCATGTGGTTCAAGGGAGAGGGGGAAAAGATGGAAGAAAACTTCGTGCTGGGAGGTATAATGGTGCTCCTGGTTGCAGCAATCATAATCATCGGAGTTTATCCAGGACCGGTATGGAACATCGTCCAGAAGGCTGGAAGCGATCTGTTTAATGTGGCGAATTATGTTAAGAACGTTCCCTTACTGGGGGTGAGCCCATGAACGAGATAGCAATCATGCTTTTGGCTCCCATAATCGCGGGAGTTCTGGCATGGCTTTTGGATATAAAGAGAGTTAGAGAGATTGTGGGAGTTATTGGCGCTGCAGTGCCTTTAATTTATATAGTTCAAACCTACCAGAGTGTATTCAACGGGGGAACAATAAATCTGGATGTTCCTGTAGGTGGATTCACACTCTCATTTGCCCTCTACAACCTAACATGGTTCTTCACCGCAATAGCTGCGCTCTTGGGCTTTACAATGGCTCTTGGGATGGCATCGACATCAAAGGATGGCTATGAGTGGCTTTTCGCTCTCATGAGCATGACGGGAGTTCTGGGAGTCTTTATGGCAAGGGAGTTCGTGAGCTTCTTCCTGTTCTGGGAGCTCATGACCTTTGCGAGCTTCATGATGGTGCTCAAGTATAACAGGAGTGCGTCCCTTAAATACTTCATTCTGAGTGTTATAGGAGCTTATGCAATGCTCATAGCAATAGGCATACTCTATGCGAAAACTGGAAGCTTTGAATTCAGCACCATACAACAATTCATGTATCAGGATGCAACAAAAACTGCATTTGGAATGAAAGGAGCATTTGGTAAGAGCGAGACGATTCTCCTGTATCTGCTCTTCCTCACGGCATTTGGGGTGAAAGCTGGAGCATTTCCGCTTCATGTATGGGCGCCTGATGCTTACAGTGAGACAAACCAGAGCTATACATCATTTTTCAGTGGTGTCTTGAGTAAAGCTGGGGTTTACGGGTTTGTTCTCCTTTATAGCATGATGGGAATTAAGCTATTTTACACTCTAGGCACCTTTGGAGGGCATTCCTTATTTGCTTATACGATAGCCTGGATAGGAGCTTTAACAGTGGTAATAGCATCATTCCTGGCGGTTCTTCAAGAAGATATTAGAAAGCTCTTCGCTTATTCGAGTGTTGGTCAGGTGGGTTATGTGCTCTTGGGAATAGGAGTAGGGACTCAACTGGGCTTTGAGGGGGCATTATTCCATGCACTAAGTCATGCGATCTTTAAAGGTCTCTTTTGGCTTGTAGTTGCTGCTCTTATCCTTCAAACAGGAAAGACCGAGTTCAAGGATTTTGGAGGTTTAGCAAAGAAAATGCCTATAACCTTTGCCTTTGGTTTGATTGCAGTTCTTAGCCTGGCAGGGATTCCACCTTTGGCAGGATTTGCGAGTAAATGGATACTATATGAAGCGGCTATAAGTGCTAAAATGCCTCTTGTAGCTGGTGCAATATTCCTGGGGAGCGGTTTAGCATTTGCCTATGTTGTTAGATTTTTATATGCGGTGTGGTTTGGGCAGATGCCAAGTGATTTGAGGAATGTTAAGGAGGCTCCTTTACCGTTGCTACTTGGAATGGCACTCTTGGGAATGCTTAACTTGGTCTTTGGCATAGCTCCAGGTTTAGTTACAAAGTTTCTTAACACAATATTCGGTCATGAAGTGATTACGGGAGATATTTACACAATAAACACAGGTGTTGGAAACTACAATGCTTTGATGGTTGCTATATGCCTTGTAGCTGGCATAGTGGTAGCAGGAGTATTGTTCCTCTATGGAGCAAAAACGAGAAAAGTTGAGGTGAATGATACGTATCAATCAGGTAACCCAGTAACCCAAGACTTCAATTTGAGCATAAGAGTGCACTTCTACAAGCCACTCGAGGAAGCTCTAAGCTTCTGGCTTAGGATTAGCTTCGATAAACTGTACACAATAATTGCAAAATGGGTTGAAGACTTTGCGGAAGTTTTAAAGAATGCAGTTTACAACGGCAATGTCCAGAGCTATGCATGGTATTTGGGCATAATACTCTTAATTCTGGCATTATGGGGGTGGTGAATGATGAATATGATAATTCAAGCAGTACTCATCTTAATTTATGCCACATTCATGGGCTTTATATTTATGGGTATTGAGAGAAAGACTATGGCGAGGATTCAGAGGAGAATTGGACCTCCATTATATCAGCCCCTTCTTGATACTCTAAAACTCTTGGGAAAGAGAGAAAGCATAACCCATGGCTTCATATATGACTTTGGGCCAATATTTGCATTAGGTGCCAGTATACTGGCATTGATGTTCCTCCCCTTGACTCAAAACTTCCAGCTCTTTAGTTCAAGTGGAGACCTAATTGTGGTTGCCTACCTATTGGAAGTACCAATGCTTGGAATAATGCTAGGTGCTATGAGTTCGGGAAATCCATACTCTGGAGTCGGTGTTCAAAGAGGTCTTTTAACAATGGTAGCAATGCAACTTCCCTATGGTTTAGCATTAATTGCTTTAGTAGAACATTATGGAACTTTTAGCCTTCAGGAGATAGTAAAAGCACAGCAGATTGCTGGATGGAGCATTTTAGTCCCTGCTCTGCTCCTGGCAATGATAGTATTTGATATAGTCTTTCAAGCCCTCCTTGGTTTAGAGCCCTTTGACATAACTACAGCTCCAGCGGAAATATCTATGGGTCCCATGGTGGAATATGGAGGAAAGCAAGCGGCATTATTATTCACACAGCATGCAGTTCAACTCTTTGCCGAAACAGCATTCTTTGTAATACTCTTTCTCGGAGGAGCAAACAATTTACTGGAACTCCTTATTAAGCAGATAGCAGTGCTCTTCATAGCAATATTCATTGCAAGTATTTATCCAAGATTCACCATTGATCAAGCAGCAAAGTTCCTTTGGAAGTGGCCTACGATAATGGGTATAATAGCGGCCCTCCTGGCCGTTCTCTGATAATTTATGTGGGGTGAGTGAGATGGAAAACAATGAAATTAAATACGAGCTTAAAGAGTTCAAGCTCTTTGAACCTCTCTTTAAATGGGCGAGAAAGAAGAGTCTCTGGATAGTTGCATTTTGTACAGGATGTGGCGGCATTGAAATGCCCCCTCTGGCTACGGCAAGATATGATTTTGAGCGTTTTGGTATAATGCCTAATCCTGCACCAAGAATGGCAGATCTATTCCTCATAACGGGCTATGTGACTCCAAAGACACTTAAGAGGATAATCATAACCTACGAAATGATGCAGGACCCGAAATATGTTTTAATACATGGTTCATGTCCGATCAACGGTGGAGTTTACTGGGACTCTTATAACGTCGTGAAGCAACTCGATAAGTACATACCGGTGGATGTTGCCATAGCAGGCTGCATGCCTAGACCAGAATCTGTTATGGAAGGGATACTTACCATAATTAGGAAGATTGAAGAGGGAACAGCGGACGGATGGAAGAGATACAAAGAGAACTATGAATATTACAGAAAGAACCAAGATGAGCTTTTTGGAGAAGGATGGAGAGAAAAAGATGCAAAGAGGTGGTTGGCATGGCTTTAGAAGAGAAAATTATTGAGGAAATCATTCAAAAGGCTCCCTATGTTGAAGGGAACGTTAGAAGGGCCAAGAGAATAGACCTTAAGGTTCCAGCTGACAGAATAAAGGAGTTTCTTGAGCTCATAAAAAAAGAAGGATTCAACATGCTCATCCAGATCAGTATAGTGGATTGGATTAAAGAGAAAGAATTTGAAGCTATTTATCAAATGTGGAGTGTTGATAAGAAGGTTCACGCTTTCGTTAGGACAAGAATACCAAGAGATGATGCAAAACTACCTAGTATGAGGGATATATTTCCAGTTGCTGAGACCTACGAGAGGGAAGCTCACGAGTTCTTCGGTATAATATTCGAAGGAAATCCACGCTTAGGGCCGTTCATCTTGGAACCCAGGGAATATGAGAAGCATCCTTTTAGAAAGGACTTCAACATGCTTGGATATGTTAAAGCAGTCTATGGAGAAGATTTCGATAGATACGACGAGAACAAGACTAATTATGTGATATGAGGTGAGAAAAATGGAGAAAGTTGAAGTTCCAAGAGAACTTAAGGAAGAGGCAAAGGCACATGACATGTACCTCTATCCTATTGAGAAGGATACATATGAGCTATTCTTTGGACCCCAGCATATGGCTACTGAGAACTTTAGCATAATTCTAAAAATGGATGGAAGTAGAGTGGAGAAAGCAATTGTTAATCCGGGCTTCCTTCATAGGGGCTTTGAGAAATTGGCTGAACAGAGACCTTACTTCACAAATATAGCCTTGCTCTTGAGAATTTGCGTTCCTGAGAGTGATGTTCCCGAGAATATATATTCAATGGCAGTGGATGAATTGGTAGGATGGGAGGTTCCGGAGAGGGCACAATGGATCAGAACTGTGGTTTTAGAAATGGCTCGTTTAAGTGCTTGGATGTTCTGGATATTTGGATTTGGGAATGAGTTGGGTCTCTATACTGCCGGACAATGGGCGGTTGCTTACAGAGAAAGGTTCATGCGCTTATTTGAGGAGCTGACGGGAGGAAGAGTTTACCACATTTATACAATACCGGGAGGAGTTAGGAGAGATATTCCGGGAGATAAGTGGTTGAGACAGCTCAGAGATACCGTTGAGTACATCAAAGCAAAAATGAAAGATTTTGATGAGATACTCTTTGATAATTATATAGTCTTTGAAAGAACTGAGGGCGTTGGTGTAATGGACAAGAAGTTTGCCCTTGATCATGCAGTGACTGGACCTAATCTCAGGGCAGTTGGTATTGACTATGACGTTAGAAAGGATGATCCTTATCTATTTTATCCCGAAGTGGAGTTTGAAGTACCCATATTAAAAGAAGGAGACTCATTAGCGAGAGCTTTAGTCAGAAGATATGAAATAGAGCAGGATCTCTATATATTGGAGCAACTCCTTGAGAGAGGACCGCCGAGTGGCCCCTATAAGGTTCAGGATGCAAGGCTTAAGGCACTTCCAAGATTTAAGGTGCCCAAAGGAGATGCGTATGCTCACGTAGAGTCTACAAAAGGAGACTTTGGAGCTTATGTGGTTAGTGATGGGAGTCACAAGCCCTATAGGGTTCACATCAGAGGTCCGAGCCAGAGTCATGGTGTGACGGTGCTTGAGAACCTATTAGTAGGAGCAAGATTGGCCGATGTGCCCGTTATATTGAAGACCCTCGATAACTGTCCACCGGATATTGATAGGTGATGCTCATGGAAGAAGTGAAAACTCCAAAGGTTAAAGTGGTCACGGTTAAGATAACGAAATCATTTGTCAAACCGTGGCTTGGAATAAAGTACCTATTTAAGAAACCTGTTACAATAAAAATACCCTACGAGAAGATAGAACCCGCTCCCAAATACAGGGGATTCCACACACTCGATTGGAAGAAATGCATTGGATGCAACTTCTGCGGCCAAATATGTCCCGCAAGAGCAATAGAGATGACCTGGATTGAAGGAGAAAAGAGACCCCATCCAAAAGTGGATTACGGAAGATGCACCTTCTGTCAGTTCTGCGTGGATGTATGTCCAACAGGAGCACTTGATCACGTGGAGAACTATTATTTAACCACTGCAGGGTTTGAGGAAGATTTGGAGCTTTATGACTGGATTCCAATAGAGCCAAAGAAGGTTCAAGAGCTCAATGAAAAGTTCGGGGACTACCGCTTCCCCGTTGAGAGAATAGAGAAGTTGGAAGGCAATACATACCGCTATCATTTAAGAGATGGTGATATCGTGGAATTCAAGATTTTGGGATATGGACTAAAACCACCTGCAGCAGCAAAACCTGCCTCTAAGAAAGTAGAACCTAAAACTAAGGAGAAGAAAGAGTAACCTTCTCGCTCTTTTTGGTTTTATTGTATGTAAACGGTTAAATATTAGCAAACACCATATAACCAAACAGAGAAAAGAGCAGAACTTCTTCTTTTTTAAATTTTATAGAAAAAAATAAAATTCAGTGCTCGAAGAAGCTCTTCCATTTTATCAGGCCAAGCAGGAATTTATGGGAAAGCTTTTCATGGTGTGGATAAACCCTTATTGCATAGTGCCAGCAGGGATGTCCCAGGTTCTTCAGAGCATTCCCTTCGTACGCATACTTCCATCTTCCATTTCCAAGCTCCTCCGGGTGTCTTAACTCTTGAATGTGTGGCTTCTCTATGTAGTATCCTTCGGATGTGACACCACAGTATATTTCCACTTTCACATCATCGGGGGTCAATCCATCGAGATTGACGATAATTTCAGCTTCACTGGCGTTGTACGTTATTATGCTCTCAATTTTGACCTTATCCCATGACCTCATAACCTTCTCCTTCCATGCGGCTATCTCCCTAGTTACCTGGTAGTTGTCCCTCTCAAAAGTTATTCCATTGCCCATTGCCCGTGAATAGAACCTGTCCATATACTCCTTCACCATTCTGTGGGTGCTGAACCGTGGGGCTATGGTTTTAATGCTCTCCTTCATCATTGAAATCCATTTGTCCCTGTTTTCGTAATAGGTTGGGATTACCTCCATTTCCAGGAGCTCATAGAGCCTCTGGGCATCTTTGGGGTCGTCGGCTTCGCTCTCGGGCTCGTATGTTTCGTCGCCTATTACCCACCCATTTCTTCCGTTGTATCCTTCTACCCACCATCCATCGTATACGCTCAGATTCAAAACCCCGTTTAATCCTGCTTTCATTCCACTGGTTCCGCTGGCTTCCAGGGGTCTTCTGGGAGTGTTGAGCCATACATCGACGCCCGCCACCATAGCCCTAGCGCTTCCCATGTCATAATTTTCAAAGATTATTATCTTCCCTTTGAATTCCGGCATCTGGGAAATTTCATAAACTCTTCTAAGGAACTCTTTGCCCGCCTCATCCATGGGATGTGCCTTTCCTCCGTATACTATGTAGACGGGTCTCTTGGGGTTATTCACTATTTTTTTAAGTCTCTCCAGATCACTCAGGAGAAGGGTTGCCCTCTTATATGTTGCGAACCTCCTTGCAAATCCGATTATGAGGGCGTTCTCATCTATCTCCGGGAGGGCTTCATCTATTCCCAAGCGCTCATTCCGCTGCTTTATCTTTCTCCTCAAAACTTCGATGAACTCCCTCTTGGCCTTTAAGTGAGCCTTCCAGAGCTCCTCATTTGGTATCCTCTCAACTGCGTACCATATACCCTGAATATTTGGGTATTCCCTCCAGCTCTTGCCTATATACCTGTCGAAGAGCCTCTTCAGGTCTTTTTGAAGCCACGTGTGGGTGTGGACTCCATTTGTAATACCCTCGATTGGGATCTCATCCAGGGGAACACCCTTCCACAAGTCCTTCCACATCTTTTTGCTGACTTCCGCATGGAGCTTGCTGACACCATTCACATGGCTGGAGGTTCTTATGGAGAGGAGTGTCATGTTAAACTGGTCACCCTCACGACCTAGCTCCATGAATTTTTCCTTATCAAACCCCTCAAGAAACTTCTCAAGCCTCTTCTCCACTTCTTTTATTGGAAATCTATCGTGTCCAGCAGGAACGGGAGTGTGTGTGGTAAACACCGTAGTGCTCCGGACAAAGCTTAATGCTTGGAGAAAAGTCAGCCCCTCTTCCATGTACCATTCAATCCTCTGGAGGTTTGCAAAGGCAGGATGCCCCTCGTTTAGATGTATAACACCGGGTTTAATGTTCAGCGCCTTTAAAAGTCTCATCCCACCTATGCCCAGCAGTATTTCCTGTTTGATTCTCTTATCGAGCTCGGCATTGTACAGATAATCACATATCGTTCTATCATCTTTGCTGTTCTCCTTCACATCAGTGTCAAGAAGATACAGTTTAACGCGGCCTACGTTGACTTCAAATGCCCTTGCATAGACGAATCTATCTTCAATTGGAACTTCTACAAGAAGAGGCTCTCCGTTTTCTTTTAGAATCGGTTTGAGGGGCATCTCTTCGATTTTATACTCAGGAAAGACTTCAATCTGCATTCCATCCCTATCAATTTCCTGCTTGAAATAACCATGTTTGTAGAGTAACCCAATGGCAATGAAGGGGAGCCCCAAATCGCTTGCCGTCTTCACGTGATCGCCCGCTAGAATTCCTAATCCTCCCGAATAGATGGGGAGGCTTTTGCTTATCCCATATTCCATGCATAGATAGACAATTGGCTTGTCCCACTTGGGATAGTTAATCGAAAACCATGTGCTTTCGGGGGTCATATAAGAGTTAAATCGGTTCATAATTAGCTCATAGAGATTCAGAAAATCATCATCGCTTGCAAGCTCTTCAAGCCTTTCTTTAGGTGTTTCTAGAAGGAGTTTAACAGGATTTTTGTATTCGGCCCAGTTCTCTTTATCTACAACCTCCCAGAGGCGCATAGCAGTTCTTGACCATGTCCACCAGTAGTTGTATGCAAGCTCTGCGAGCCCCTTTAAATTCTCGGGAAGCTTTGATTCAATCTTACTTTCCATCACAATCACCTCTTAAACTATCCACTCATTGGGGGTGATACATTAAAAGACTTCCGCTTAACTTATTAAGGGGAAGCTTGAAAATGTTCAGGGGATTGATATGTTCGCCGAAATACTCACAATAGGGGATGAGCTTTTAAGCGGAAACACCGTGGACAGCAATTCATCCTTTATAGCTCAAAAACTCACGGAGCGCGGCTATTGGGTGAGGAGGAAAACTACAGTTGGCGATAATATTGAGGATATTGCCGAGGTCATAGAAGAGATTTTAGAGAGAAGACCTGAGGTTTTGATAATTTCTGGTGGTTTGGGACCGACCCATGATGATGTTACGGTAATGGCTGTTGCAAAAGCATTAGGAAAAAAGCTGATTTTGAGTGAAGAAGCACTGAAAAGGATTGAGAGATTTTACATAGAGCTGTATGAAAAGGGACTTATTGATGACCCCTCCCTCAATGAAGCGCGTAAGAAAATGGCGTATATCCCAGAAGGAGCCGAAATTTTGAGGAATGCCGTGGGGGCGGCTCCAGGCGTGTACTTAGTTGAGAGGGGAGTCAGAATATTCATCCTCCCAGGAATGCCGCGCGAAATGAAGGCAATGCTCGAAAATGAGGTCTTGCCCCGTCTTGGAGAGAAAAAATTCATCCAGAAAAAGCTTTTAGCGGAGATAACGGATGAATCAAAGCTGGCACCCCTTTTGATTGAAACCCTGAAGAGATTTAATGTCAGGATCCATTCCTCTCCTAAAGGTTTTGGGAGGTATATAGGCATAATTCTATTTGGAGAAAACGAGGAGGTTATAGAAAAGGCTAAAAGGTTCATGGAGAAAAAGGGGATTAGATTTGAGGAAGGCTGGTGATTGAATGCTTCCTTTACAGGTTAGGAAGATAATTGAAGAGATGCGCGAAGAGAGGATTATGGGGGCTTCATATCTAGCTAAGAGGGGCGCTGAGGCTTATCTAGAGTTGGCTGGGCTCCTAGAAGGAGAAGAACTTTTAAGTGCCATGGAAGAACTTGGAAAAGAAATTCGGGCTGTAAACCCGACCATGGCTTCCCTCTACAATCTGACTGAATTTATAAAATCTTCACCGAATAGAGAGTTTGTAAAGTCAAAAGCACTTGAGTTCATGAAGCTGAGTGAAGAAGCCAGGCGGGAAATAGGCAACATAGGAAGCGAGCTCATAGATGACGGGGATGTAATAATTACACACTCGTTCTCTTCAACTGTTCTGGAGATTTTTAAGGTTGCGAGTAGAAAGGGAAAGCGTTTTAGGGTTATCCTCACGGAGAGTGCACCTGATTATGAAGGTCTGACTCTCGCAAAGGAGCTTGAATCAATCGGAATACCCTTTGAGATAATAACGGATGCCCAGATGGGACTCTTTGCGAAAAATGCCACATTTGCCCTTGTGGGTGCCGATAATATCACCAGGGATGGCAGCGTTATTAATAAAGCGGGCACATATCTTTTAGCTTTAGCCTGTCATGATAGTGGTGTTCCTCTTTATGCTGCCGCTGAAAGCTTCAAAATCCATCCAAAGCTTAATGCGGCGGAAGTTGAGATAGTTGAGCGTAAATTTAAGAGGAACCATTTTTTGGTAAGGAACTACCTTTTTGATATAACTCCTTGGCGATATATACGGGGAATAATAACAGAGTTTGGAATCCTTGTTCCTCCTAAGGAACTATGAAAATTGTGTCATCCATCAAAACCCGTATATAGTTTAAAGTCTGATTAACAGTGACTCAATTCACTCCTTCTAAATAACTTTTTCCAAATCGGCAGATGTTGGGGTTGGTTTTATCCCGATGGAAGTGTTTCAAAAGCAGTAACCAAGGACGATTGGAAGAGGATAAATGAGGGCTCGGCCATAGCAAAGGAAATATTGGAAAAAATAGGAGCGGATCCTAAATCCATATTCGTTTCAAAGCCTCAGGGGGCGCACGTTGGTGGAGTAGCTTCCATTGGACAGGTTGTAGATGGGAACCTTGAAACGAAGATAAGAAATCTCTACGTCTGTGATGGAAGTGTTTTGCCAAAGGCTCCCGGATTGCCACCAATTTTAACAATAGTGGCGTTAGCTAAGTGGCTCGGAAAATCCCTAGCTCACTGATTCTTTTTAATTTTGTCCATTTTTGTCCACCACTCCCTTCTATTTTGAACACCCCATATTAATATGAGGTGGTGAGATGTTCGATTTGGAGAGTTTGAAGTTTTGGAGAAAGGTGAGCAAAGATGAGAGTGCCATCATACGGGAGTATGCTCACAAGGAAATGCTTGATCTCAGGAGAATTTGGGGTTGAGAAGCATCACTCATAGATGGAGCCGGGACCGGGATTTGAACCCGGGACCTGCGGATTACGAGTCCGCCGCCCTGCCGAGCTAGGCTACCCCGGCACTCAAAAGATTAGGATGGTAGAGAGTTTATAACTTTTTCGAAATTAGACGAGCTCTCTCCCGGTAGTGCTCATAACGAGCTTGCCGTGCTTCACACCTTTTAGGCTTATCAAACGCTCGGCTATAGTTTTAACATCGCTGGCGCGTCCTTTGACGATTATTACCTCAAGGCAATTATGCTCATCCATATGAACGTGGATGCTTGAGATGATGTTATTCACATACTCATGTTGCATGTCGAGGAGTTCTTCCACCACGTCGGCTTCATCGTGGTTGTAAACGATGGTGATGGTTCCGGCAACCTCCTTATCTCCAACCTCCCACTCATGCCTTACTATGAAGTCTCTTATGAGATCCCTTATCGCCTCGCTCCTGTTGGCATAGCCTTTTTCATCTATTATGTCGTCAAACTTCTTGAGCAGATCTTCGGGAATCGAAACACCAAAGCGCACAATCTTCATGCTCCCACCGGTTTATATTGGAGTTTTTTGTTTAAAAGATTAAGCATTATTATTTCATCTCGGCATTGAGTGTGATGTTTTAACATGTCTTTGTAAAGGAGATGATTTCCTCCTGGTGCGGTACGATGGGACTAAAACACTAATCCACATGCCATTGGCGAATAAAACCTACGAACTCGAAAAAATCAAAATCATTGGGGTCATTAACCGGGGTATAGTGGGAACGAAAGAAAATGAACTCCTGATCCTGAAAATAAAAGAGTAAAAGCTCACTTCCCGGCGATCCTCACGTTCTCAAAGGCTATGGATGGAGAGATCACGGTTCCCATGAAGGGGATTGCCTTCTGCTCTTTGCTTATTTCGTATACCTGGTTTAAGAGGTCGTAGACGTTGCCGCTCATCATGAAGACCGTTGAGCCCTTGATTTCTCCATCTTCGATTATAAACGCGGGATTTGCAACGACGGCAAAGTTTCCGTTGTCCGGATTGCTTGAGTGTGCGCCTTGAAATCCATCCACAAGATAACCGTGCTCTATCTCACCTATCATATCCTCAAGGCTCTTCTTGCCCTTTTCGATAACGGCATTATGCATCCCTATGCTTATTCCTCCGGTGCTTGGGTTCCTAATACCACTCCCGGTACTTTCTGTGCCCTTAATCTTTGCCCAGTAGTTGTCCCACAGGAATCCTTTGAACTTTCCTTTCTCAATTAGAACATTCTTCCTCGTGGGAACACCTTCCCCGTCGGCTATTCTTGGGTTTAGGCTCATCTCATGGAGAGGGTCATCATAAATTGTCAGAAGTTCACTTGCCACACTTTCACCGACTTTGCTGGCTAAAGGTGTGGTGCCTTTTATAAGGCGTTCGCCGCTGAATGCAGGGAATATGGTGTATTGAAAGAGCATTGAAAGAGCCCACGGTTCAACTATGACCTTCGTTTCCTCTGTTTTGCTCTTTTCAACAGTGTAAGCCCATTTAACTTTCCTTGCAGCATTTTCAACAGCCATCTCCACATTGAGATCTAGGCTTAATTTTGCATCAAAATCGAATATCCCTGGTGTTACTTTGCCTTCCTTCATGCCAATGAGCTCGAAGTATATATAGGCACCTCCTCCTTCTTGAATAACATCTACTCCCTGGGAGTTCGTTATTCTTTCCTCTGACCATTCAACGCCTCCCCCTCCACCTGCAACGACAATGTTCTTATCTTTTTCCAGAGCAAGTTTAATACCTCTCTTGGCTAATTCCACGAAGTAGTCGGGAGAAACATCCTTCAATTCCTCGTTTATCTTCCTTGGCTTTCTGTACTCTCCGGGGCTCGGGAGGGATTTCCAACGTTTATCTTGGCTGTTGAGCTTTGCCATCCTGTAAGCCCGTTCTATCCCCTCCTTTATTCTTTTTCCGTCTTCGCTGTCTATTATTGCAAGTCCAAGGCTCCTGTTCTTTATTCCCCTTATTATCGTGATCGTCCTTTCCCTTACGGCTGACATTGAGAGTTCGTTGAGCTCTATATTAACACCGATCTCCCGGTTCCTGTAAACTGCAATCTCAAGCTCGTCGAAAAACCTTTCACCATATCTAAGTAGCTCCTCCATCTTCCTCACCCGATTATAATTCCTCCATCAAAGCGCATGTGGGGACCACCTGAGCTCACGAAAGCCGTTTGTCCCTTCCCGCAGAAGCCGGTTTCAATTCCAAAGTCCTTTCCCACTGCCGTTATCTTTTTCAAGGCATCTATGGCTATTCCGCTTATTGACGTATCTCTTATTGATTTCGTTATTTCCCCATTCTCTATAATATACCCTTCTTGAACTCCGACCTGGAAAGCTGAATTGAGCTGTGCCTGTCCCCCTCTAAAGTCCACCACGTAGTAACCGAATTTTATGTCCTCTATCATCTCCTCAAAGCTCCAATCCTTCGGCTCGAATATTGTGTTGCGCATCCTAATTATTGGCGGATAAGTGTAGTTCTCGGCCCTAGCATGTCCGTTTGGTTCCATGTTCCATTTGTGAGCGTATTCACGGTTGAGCATTATCTCATTCAAAACTCCGTCCTTAATTATGTTGATGTTCTTAAATGGGACTCCCTCGTCATCATACCTGTCATTTCCGAAGCCTCCATCAACGTAACGCTCACTCATCGTTACATACTCCGGGGCTATCTCCTTCCCCATGAGATCCTTGAATGGTGAATTTATCGTTAAATCAGCTTCCGCCAGGTGCCCCAGTGCCTCATGGGCTATTATACCAACCACAATCGGGCCGGCAACTATTGGGAATTCACCCCTTTTTGGGGCAACCCCCTCAAGCTGGGAGTGCAGCTTCCTCAAAACCCTCTGGGCAACTTTTTCGTTTGGCTGTTCATCTTTAAATATCTCCCATCCATAATCTACTGTTCCTATGGAGTCCCTTCCAGCGGCTAGCTTATCCCCTCTCTTTCCCGTTGCCCATATGTATTGAACTATGTAGTTCACATCCCATCTTATGTTTGTTCCTTCGTTTGTCAGGAGTATCTTTTCTCCGCTGGCATCCTCGTACCTAATCTGAGTTGATTTTATGCTCCTGTCCTCTTTGAGGAGCTTTTCCAGTTCCCTCATATGTTCAACTTTTTCCTCGATTGAGACCTCTTTGGGTTTTATCTTCATCTTGCTCTTTACAAAATCTTCATGGGGCTTTATATCAGCAAGCTGAATTTTTTCTTTCTTTGCCTGTGCTGTGGCTTTTGCAAGCTTGTAAGCCTCCTCTATGGCTTGCCTTAAATTCTCAATCCTATTTGTAGAAGAGAATCCCCAAGCTCCATCCGTCAGGATCCTGATAGCAATTCCTTCTTGAACCTTCCCTGCAAAGGTTGTGAATGTCCCATCTTTGAGCTCCAGATTGTTTTTCTTCAGATTCTCATACCTCAATTCCACGTATTCCGCTTTTAAATTATTCATCGCCCAGTTGAGGGCTTTTTCAAGTTCTTCCTGCATATCCATCACCAGAATCGATTTTGTGCATCCACTGGGAATTTAAGATGATTTACTTATAAAAGGTTTTTGTCTATATTTAAACACTAAAATGGACATCTTAAAGAAGTCTTTTTAGGGAAGTAAAAAAGGATTACTCAGGTGGAAATATGAAAGCCAAGTGCGGGAACTTTGTGGATAGGGGCACCTACAGAAAATGTCCCCTCTTTGAGGATGATCTTCCGGAGAAGAGCTTTGCCCAGATCGTGGAAATAAAACCCGGGCAGATCGTTGGAAAGCACTATCATAAAATACAATATGAAATATTCTATGTAATCGAAGGAAAGGCGGAGCTCGGCATAGGTAAGAGCACATACGAAGCTACACCTGGAGATATCTTCCTCGTCAAACCGAAAACGGTTCACTGGGTGAGCAATAATAAAAAAGAGCCGTTCAGACTGTTCGTGGTTAAGTTAAATTACGAAGGGGAGGACACGGTCTGGCTATAGGAGTTCGCTGAAAAGGAGATCTTCCTTTCTTCCACCTGCTCTTTTAAAAATTTTCTCACTCCATCTGATTTTCCCCACATCCTCCGGCTGATGGGCATCGCTTGCAAATACGAGCTTTACGCCCCGTTTAATGCACTCCCTTATAAAATCAAGCTCCGGCACCCTGTAGCGTGAGCTTATCTCAAAGGCTTTCCCATGGGCTTCTGCAATCTCTATAACTTCCATGATCTCTTCCCTCGAGGGGTATCCTATGTAGGGAAAAACATTTCCAAAATGCCCTATTATGTCGATGTTTTTATCCTGAATCGCCAGTTTAACGAGCTCCACGTACTTCCAGCTCTCCCCGGGGTTGAACCATAAATGGACGGATGCAATAGCGTAATCAAGCCTTCCCCTTATTTCATCGGTTATGTCAACCCCTGTTTCCATTATATTGGCTTCTATCCCTGCTAGAATTGGTATTTCACTCTCTTCTCGGGCTCTCTCAATATCCTTCAAGTAGTGGTTCAGGTTTGTAAAGCTCAAGTAATGAATGTGATCGCTTATCCCTACAAGTCTAATGCCATTTAGGGCTCCATAGGCTGCGTTGTCCCACACTTCCCCTATACCATCCGAGAATTTTGTGTGAGTATGGAGGTCCATCATGGTATAAGGTAGGAGGGGGAATTAAAAAGGTTCACCCTCCCTCTCTCCAATTATTATGGTGGCGTAGTTTAGCATATAATATACCGTTATGATCACACCGCCTATGGTTGCCACAGCCATCAGCTGGTATGCCTCTAAGTATTTCATCGCTACTCCAACAATCCCCATGCCTAGGGGTGTCGTACCCATGGCGAGGAGCTCAAAGACCGAGAAAACCCTTCCCCTGAGTTCGCTGGGAACCATTTTTTGAAGCTTCGTCATTATGGGGACGTTTACGAGGGCGTTCGTGATCCCAAAGGGCACCTGAACCGCAACGAAGGAAAGGTACAGCTGCCATGTCTCCATCCTCACATAGGGAGACGCAAGGAGTGTCATAATCCCTGCAAGTATGAGCTCCCCGAAGAGACACTTAAAGAGCAGGTTTTCAGCTCTGGAGCCGAGCTTTCCCATTATAAGCATGTTTCCAAGGAGCATACCCACCATGAACGCCGTCTCAAGGGAGCCAAACTGGGTTGATGAGAAGCCGAACTGGACACGGTAGAGATAGGGAAGGACCACGGCACCTATGGGATTGAAGAGGAAATTTAGTATCAGGGCGTAAATTAGAAGGAGGCTTATGGATTTCCTTGCCTTTAAGAACGATAATCCTTCCTTTAAATCCTCCCAGACTTCCCCGACATTCCCGATTTTTCTGCTCTCCCATTCGTAGTGGATTAGCATCTCGAACAGCCCGGATCCGAAAAATGAGATTGCATTTATGAGTATGGCGAGCCTGATGCCACCAAAGGCATAGAGTACACCTCCCATTATGGGACCCGCTATCCTCGTGACTATTCCTGCACTCTGGATTATTGAATTGGCCTTTGCAAGCTCTTCTTTCTCCACCAAATCGGGATACATCGCGCTTATCCCGGCGGAGAAGAACGTTCCTAGAATGCTCATTAGGATTTGAACTATCAAGAGCGACTTTAAATCCAGAAGATTTAACCATATTATCGAAAAAAGGAGGATGCCTCTCGCTATGTCCAGCCATACCATAAGAGCTTTTCTGTTATAACGATCTCCCACAACACCTGCAATGGGATTTAAAATAAGCCGTGGAACAAGTTCAGCCATGACGAAAACGCTCATCATTGCCCCGCTTTTGGTTTGATCGAGGACATAGAGAGGTAAAGCCACATCCTGCACTGCCCATCCTATCTGAGATATGAAGCGTCCTATGGTGTAGAGCCAGAAGTTTCTGTTGAGCATTACCACCACCTAAACCCTTTCTGAGTGCTCAATGGGCTTTAATTTTGTGAGCACTTTTGAACACCTTAATGTTGGAGTAACCTTTATTAAGTTAAGTGTCCTCCATATACCAACGGTGGGTGGAATGATTGAAGTTGAGGGACTCGTCAAGAAATTTGGCTCAAAGGTTGCTGTCAATGGTATAAGCTTCACGGTTCACGATGGGGAGATTTATGGCCTTTTGGGTCCCAACGGAAGCGGTAAATCAACTACGATGAAAATCCTATCCGGAATTTTGAGACCCACCAGGGGTAGGGTTCTCGTTGGTGGAATAAACGTTGCAAAAGATCCCATAAGAGTGAAGGAAATCGTGGGATATGTACCGGAGACTCCCGTCCTCTATGAGAGCTTAACTCCCAGTGAACTATTCAATTTCGTTGGGGGTATAAGAGGCATCCCTAAAGATAAGCTGGAGGACAGAGTGAACTACTTTGTTAGGGCATTTGAGATAGAGGAATACCTCGAACAGTTCATAGGGACTCTGAGCTTTGGGACACAGCAGAAGGTATCCCTCATAACTGCTCTCCTTCATGACCCTAAGATTCTTGTGATGGATGAGTCAATGAACGGTCTGGATCCCAAGAGCGCACGCATTTTAAGGGAGCTTTTGATTGAATTCAAGCGACAGGGTAAAAGCATAGTCTTCTCAACCCACGTGCTGCCTCTCGCCGAAATGATATGCGACAGGGTCGGTGTGATATATCAGGGAAATATAATTGCTGAGGGAACCATAGAGGAGCTCAAGAGCAAGGCACATGAGGAGAACCTTGAAGACGTCTTCCTGAAGCTGACGGAGAGTAAGGATGAGGTTTACAATATCGTCCAGGCACTGAAAGAAGCCCTCTAGGTGGTCTCATGTTTGAAATCGTGAAGATACTCTACCGGGAGCTCCATTATCAAATTGTGAAGAGAAATCCTCTGGTCGCAAATAATGAGCGCAGGTTTAGGAAGCAACTCAAAACATCCCTCAACATGAAGAGGAGTGTGGGGATGCAATCCATAGCCTTTCTCGCCTTTGGTGCGATGTCCGCCATGGGAATAGCAATCAGTCCCGAAAAGTATGTAATAACCTCGCTGCTGGCATCCCTCGCCTTGATACCTTTCATATTCGGGATATACGTAACCGCTGTTCAGTCATCCTATGTGCTTTCTCTGGGCCTATTTGAACCTTTAAAGGTGCTTCCGCTGAGAGTTGGAGCCCTATACTTAAGCGAGCTCCTGTCGATTGATTTAATTCCCTCCTTTTCCATAGTCCTTCCGAGCATTCTCGTGGTCATTGTGAAGTACCCCATCAGTGGAATTTTAGCCCTATTGTGGATGATCCTCGGCGTTTTCATTGGACATACCCTCGGGCTTCTGATTTTAACCTTCTTTGGCTTGAAGGTCAGTCAGAGGAAGGGAAGGGGTCACTCGTTGAAGAACCTCTTCAAAATATTTGCCCTGATGCTTTACATGGGTGTCTTCTACGTGATGGCATATGCCCAGAACTACATAAAGGCTCACAGCGAATATCTTGCCTCCTTTATGGGCAGATACTCCCTTGCATATCCCTTCACGATAGCATCAATATTTGAACCATTTAAGAGCTTCCTCCTCCTCGCGGTGTACTCCGTAATCTTTGGCTCCCTCTATGTGGTGGTCATAAGGAGGACATGGTCGAAGATAATCGAGCCTGAAGTAATCTCATCGGCTCAGAAATTCTCAAAATTCAGACCCTCTAAAGGCGGGAGCCTCTTCGCATTGGTTTCCAAGGATTTGAGGATAATATTCAGAAAAACAGCAATGTTAACGGGATTTTTGGTTCCCCTCTACTTTGCCCTGCCCCAGCTCATAATGGGAATTCAAAGTGGAAATTTTGCTCTCTCGGATGCGACTGCGTTATTCTTCACGGTTGGTTTTATGTCAACTGCAGGGGCAGATGCTATTTTAAAGGTTGAAGGAAAAACGCTTGATTTCCTCAGGACACTTCCCCTTAAAAAGGGCACTTATGCCCTGAGCAAGGCGCTCTCAATGAGCACTGTGCCTTCAATAATCTTACTTCTAGTTCTTGGGGTAACCTACTACTTCAACGGGATCAAAGCGGTTTATCTCCTGCCCTATGCGTTAATGCTTCCACTGACGTCTTCCCTCATAGTCATGCTTTACTTCTTCCATTACAAGGCAGAAGAGATAGGAATTTCCGAAGTCAACTTCGGACATATCATTGTTCTCTTCATAATAGTTGGGGTAGCCTATGCCCTTCTAGGAGCCCCCCTGGTTCTTCTGGGGCTCTTGAAAGGTCTTCCTTTAAGCTACGGAATCGATGCGATTTTGATAGCAGTACTTCTGTATGCACTCGGAGTTAGCAGGTGATGTGAAATATTCCAAGAACCCTCTTCTCCCCTTTGAGCTCATTGAAGAGCTTTACCGCTTCAGGGGTTGGTCTTTCAATGATCTCCTTATTCTTGACGAATTCTCTGCTCTCCGGAAGGAGGCTCAGGAAACCGTAGATTCCGGTACCAACAATGAGAACATCGAAGTCTTCCTTTAAGTACTCCTTCAGTTCTTCGGGATCGAGCCTATGGCTGGTACCATGCTTTTTCTTTGAGAGCCACTTCTTCCGCTCTTCTATTTTCCCCGAGGGGTATATCACAATATCATGCACATACTCCACACCATCTATCAGAATCCTCCCAAATTCCACCCTCTCAATCATCCCTTCGCCTCCAGATGGGCTTTTTTAACCCTCAAAATACCTGAGTATGAGTAGGGGTCAAAATGTTTCTCAATTTCATCAAAAACTATCCGGGATTTGAAGAACGGGGCGTCCCTTACGAATGTTTCAAATTCCCCACCTTCGCCCCCGATGTGTATTCCATACTTCTCATGGAGCCTCTTTAAGTCGGCTATAGTCCTCTCATCTATCCTCCTTCCAAGCCACTTCTCATCGAGACCGTATGCTGACACCCCGACGATTACGACATCGAAGCCCTCTCCAACGAGTTTTTTTAAATATTCCTCAGGGTCGATGTGCCAGAGGGGTGAAAAGGCTTCTATCCCGAGTTCCCTGCAAATCCTCTCTATCCTATCCCTCTGGTATCTGCTCGCAAGGGCTCCCGCCACCACACCATCGATATCGAGGTTCTCCAGAATGCGCTTTAAGTCCTCGACTTCCTTCTCCTTCTCTCCGCTCGTGAAGCCCCTGACGAGGGGAATTCCTATTGCTCTAGCCTGAAGCTCGGTGAGGTGTATGTTGGGGACGTGATACATATAGCTCTCGTCGCTCTCCGAGTGCATGCTCACCAGATATTTCACATCGAACCCCTGCTTCAACGCCCAGTAGAGGGCATATGTGGAGTCCTTGCCTCCTGAAAAGAGTGCCGCTATTTTCATGTTCCCCCCGGATTAAGCTTTCTTGAGGAACTTTTAAACCTGCCGCCGGTATAAACTTTTAAACCATTGCCCTTCACTCTAGAGCATGAACATATATGAAATGCTCGGGATAATAGGCACGGGTTTCGTACTGAAACGAATTGTGGGAGGGGGATGAGCCTTTTCTGACCTCCCCACCTTTGTGAGGGTTCCAATGAGGGTGGGGAGGTTCTCATTAGGGAACCCGTTAGAAAGAGTTCCTCGAACCCCGAGGTGGGGCACGGCGGTTCCACTGGCTATCCAGAGAGCATGAGGGAACTTCTTGTTGTGGATATGGGGCCGCAGGCAAAGAGACGGCCGTTTCAATAGCCGCAAAGGATTCAAGCGGTCCCCATGACTATGAAATGACGACGAGGCTTATAGAGCTGGCAGAGAAGAGGGAAATTCCACATGTTGTGGATGTCTTTCCCTACTACGGCTCCGATGGTTCGGCAGCATTAAGGGCAGGATGGGATGTTAGAGTGGCGCTCATCGGTCAGGGTGTCCATGCGAGCCATGGGATGGAAAGGACGCACATTAAAGGTTTGCTTGCCACGAAGGATCTTATACGAGCCTATATTGGGGATAAACTTTAAAATTTCTTCACCCTTTTTTTTTGTCGGTGATTGGATGCACGAGCTTTACACAGTTTTAGCCGGATATTATGATGCAATTTACAGCCGTCGGGTGCAGGACATAGAAAAGGAAATCGACTTTGTGGAGAGCATCTTTATGGAAGATGCCAAAAGAGAGGTCAAAAAAGTCCTGGATCTGGCATGCGGTACGGGTATTCCAACCCTTGAGATGGTGGGGAGAGGTTATGAAGTCCTGGGTGTGGATCTCCATGAGGAGATGCTTGAAGTTGCCCGGAGAAAAGCGAAAAACTGCCAGAACGTGAGCTTCATGCAGGGAGATGCTCTGGAAATAGCCTTTAGGGAGGAGTTCGATGCCGCAACGATGTTCTTCTCGAGCATCATGTATTTTGATGAGGATGCTATAAAGAGACTCTTTTCCTCTGTGGTCGGCGCCATTAGAGAGGGAGGGGTCTTCATAGCGGATTTTCCAAATCCTCTTGTAATGAAGAGCAGCGGGCCCTTCGTATGGGATGAGAAAAGGGGAGATGAGACATTGATAATAACGGACTGGCGTGAGCTCGAAAATGCCTCTCAAAGGCTCCATTTTAAACGTCTGGTTCAAATACTCAAGCCGAGCGGGGAGGTTAGAGCATTTTACGTGCACGACATACTGAATCTGTACACTCCCAGGGAAATGAGGCTCCTCGCAAGGGAGTACTTCAGTGATGTGAAGATCTATGGGGATTTAAAGAGGGAGCTTGGAGGAAATGCCCGAAGGTTCTGGCTGGTCGGAGTTAAGTGATTCCACGAGTTCAAGGAGCTGCCAGAGGGTCTTTACATAATAATCCGCATTTTCAACTTTTTCAAACCTCACTATCTGAACTGCTTTGACCCCTGCCCTGTGTGCCGCAAGGACGTCCGATTTTGAATCCCCCACCACGAGGGCTTCCTCCGGGGAGATTTTTAGGGTTTTGAGAGATTTTTCTATCAAATAGGGGCTGGGTTTTGCACCATCCAGATATGAGTAATCCTTTCCAAAAACAGCATCGAAGTATCTCCTCAACTTAAAGAGGTCGAGCACAAATTCTGTGCACTCCTGGGAGGCGTTGCTTACTGCAGCGAGCTTTAATCCCATGTCTTTGAGCTCCTTTAAAGCATCCACATCGGGAAAGGGCTTTATCTTCCCTCTTTCTGCAGCTTCGATGCGGTATTTTAGATTCGCCCCGTCCACTGTCTTCCAGAAGAGCACGTGACTTACCCCAAAGCGTTCCACATAGCTCCTTGGAAGCTCTCCCCGCGTCATCTTCCTGTAGGTTTCGGCATCAATCTCAATGCCTAGGCGCTTTATGGCTGGGGCGGTGTACCTTCCGAACCACTCCTCGAGGTTATATCCTTCATAATAAACGAGTGTTTCATCAACATCAAAAATCAATGCCCTAATTATATGCCTCACCAAAGCAAGTATTTCCTGGAGTTTTTAAGATTTCCGAAGACCGAATCCCCGGTTCCATCCTGATTTAAAAATCTCATTCTCCCTTTTGCCCCAGCATCACTCTCCAAAAACCTCCTTGAGAACAGGGAATTCTCTCTTCAGAAGTGTGAACTCCTTCTGTGTGAGAATCTCCTTTTCAATGGGAATGATTACCGTTGATTTGTGGAGGAGCGCATGATCCTTGAGGGTGGTGAGAAACTTGAACATGCTCTCAAAACCGTTCTCCATTATCATGTACTCCAGACCTTCGAAGAGTATCACCTTAGCTGTATCCTCTCTTCTCATGAAACCTATGAGCATCTCAAGGAGATATGGGAGGCGTGAGGGGTGTATTGTGTTCTCTCCCTCCATTTTGGTTATCCATATAACGGGCGTCTTTTTGAGCTTCAGCTCCCTCTGGATCACCTTGGGAGGCACTCGTGAAATTATCAAGCCCGCTCTTCCGCTTAAGAACTTGAGGAACACCGCATACGCCTTTCCTCTGCTGAGGCAGAGGTAAACTCCATGGGGCGCTTTAGTTCCCTTTTGATTCTCTTTCTCTTCGAATTCTAAAGTTGGAACCAGCGTGTATTTAACCAGAACAGATGTTATAATGAACATCCAGCCGAGGAGAAAGAGGACGAGAGCCAGTGCAAATAGAATATTCCCCAAGGCGGCCATTAGGGCACGAGTTGAAGGGGACAGTTTTATAACACCACAGTCTTCGAGATCAAGCCCGAGGAAAACGAGCTTTGAAATTGCCCCCAGGAGCCATCCACTGAGCATATAGTCGTAGGCTTTTCTCATGCCTGGATAATGTTCAATAACCCGATTCCTGTATCTCAAGCTAACCGCAAAAACCGCTATAAGAATGAGCTCCACCATGAGGGCTATCGCAACCCTCACAATATCCATGACATATCCCATATAATATCTCCTTCAACCCAATTAAATTTTTCTCTAATATTGCACAATGCATGTAAAAAACTTCGTTAAATGAACCAAAATGTCAGAAAAAAATGGAAAATTAAACCTCAGATAAAGCCCATCTTCTTTCCGATCTCCTCAAAGGCATCAATTGCATACTGCAGGTCTTCCTTCGAATGTCCTGCGGATGGCTCCAGTCTTATTCTTGCCGTTCCCTGTGGGACGGTTGGATAGACTATGGCTTGGGCGAAGATGTTATACTCCTCATAAAGGCGCTTTGAGAACTCCTGGGCTCTCTTCTCATCGTAGAGCATGACGGGAGTAATTGGATGCTTTGTGTTTCCTAGGTCATATCCAAGCTCCCTAAGTGAGCTCTGGAGGAATTTGGTGTTGTCCCACAGTTTTTTAACGAGCTCATCGCTGTGCTGGAGAATTTCAACGGCAGCTATTGCGGCAGCGACATCGGGTGGGTTGACGGCACTTGAGAAGAGGAATGGTCTTCCCCTCTGCCTCAGGTAGTCTATGGCTTCTTCGGGTCCGGCGACATAACCCCCTATGACACCGAATGCTTTGCTAAGGGTACCCATCTCAAAGTCAACGCGGTCATGGAGCTTGAAGTGGTCAACTATACCCCTACCGCTGTCGCCCAAGACACCTTCTCCATGAGCATCATCTATGTATATCATAGCGTCGTACTGCTCTGCCAGTTCCGCCATCTCCGGCAGTGGGGCAAGATCTCCGTCCATTGAGAAAACACCATCGCTCACTATGAGCTTCTTCTTTTTGTCTTTGACCTCTTCGAGTTTCTTCTTTAAGTCTTCCATGTCAAGGTGCTTGTAGATAACCTTTGGTGCACCGCTTAATTTCATTCCGTCAATAATACTTGCATGGTTAAGTTCCTCGCTCACAAAGACGGCATCTTCATTCTTCTTTATGAGGGCACTCAAAGCCCCGAGGTTGGCGTTATAACCGCTCTGGAAGAGTATCGCGGCCTCCCTCTTCTTGAACTTGGCGAGCTTCTCCTCGAGCTCGACATGGAGCTCCATGGTTCCGGCTATTGTTCTAACGGCACCAGCACCGACACCATAGTCAAGAATAGCTCTTATCGCGGCTTCCTTAATCTTTGGATGTGCAGCAAGGCCGAGATAGTTGTTTGAACACATGTTGAGAACTTTCTTCCCATCAACAACAATCCATGGCCCTTGGGCGCTTTCAAGCTTTCTAATGGTCACATAGAGACCTTTCTCCTTAAGTTCCTTCAGTTCTTCACTAATCCAGTCAAGCTTTCCCATAAAACCACCCATGGGAGAATAACGCTTTATGAGTATAAAAGCGTTAAGATTATCTCATTCAGTTTCCTTCCTTTTGTTTTGTACAAATGACAGTGAAAAACAACATTGGTTGATGTTATGGAGATAAATGATAGAAAAGATTATTTAAAGAGCACTTTGAGCTCCTTTTTGTACAGATTCCAATTTAGGGCTAGGTGGATGATTATCAGAACGTTCATTATAGGACCCAGAATATTTCTGGCATTAAAAAGCTCGGATTTGCTCATGCCCAGAAAAGGATTTCCCGTTTTTGTTATGTATAACACTCCTATTGTGATTACTAGAACCCCAATAAACACCACAAGCAAAATCGAGGAAAGTAGCGCCCGTACCTTTACTATGTTCATGATATCGCCTCCAAGTTTTGTGATAATGTGGAAGATAAAAAACTTTTGAAAATAGAAGATTATTGCAAAGAGGAACTCATTCAAACTGGAATGGGGAGATGTAATCGCCATACTTCTCCTGTGCCTTTGTGAGTCTGTATCTCTCCTCTTCTAGGATTATAAAGAGCTCCTTTGGGATATTACCTATTTCGTTGTAAATTCTCTCTATCCTGTCAATCTTGGCCAGAAGCTCGGGAATCCTTATAGTGAACTGCTTTTCGTAATCTTTCCGGCTGTACTCCTTGTTGAGCACTTCTTTGAAGAGCCTTGCTAGATCCTCGTACTTTGGAATGTAGCCTATGGGAGTCTCTATTGCATCCACATCACCGTGAACCCTGAGCTCCATCCATTTAAGCCACACAGCTTTGTCGAGCTTGTGATTGAGCCACTTCCCATCTCTATCTTTGAGGAAGTAGTTCACGGCGAAGATTTTGGGCTTGATACGGAGGCATTTCTCAAATTGCAGGTAGTTCTTTAAATATTCTCCGATGTGGACGCTCATGAAGTCAAGGATTGCCATGGGGTTGAATTTTCTAACTCCTTCCTGTCCAAGCGTGGCAGCTGTGGTTTCACTTTCTAGAGCGGCGCCCATAGTGATTACACCATGTGCCCAGTCGAAGGATTCTCTAACAGGAGGCCATGTATCAGCGTCTCTTCCCCCAAAAATCATCCCTCCGATTCTAACACCGCACGGAGCATCGAGAGCTTCTCTATCAAGGTTTTTGAAAGCTTTTAAATCGACGGTAAAGCGGGCGTTTTTGTGTGATGGAGGGATTTCATTCCCCTCAGCATCCCTTTTACCACGCCACCACTTCCCGCTGTGGTTTTCGCCTTCATCGGGTATCGGAACGCCCATATCGTTCCAGTAAGGCTTTCCATCCTTGACGAGCACATTTGAGAATATAATCTCGTTTGGAGAGTGTAGCACTTCCCATATTATTGGATCATCAACTTTGTTCACACCCTGTATGATGCCAAAAACGCCTTTCTCAACGTTGGCACCTCTTGCCTCCCCCTTCATGTTAACTATGAAGGTTAAGTCATCTCCGACTATATTCTCCCATGAGACCATGGCGGTTGATGTCTTTCCGCACATTGAGGGATAGGCACCGGTGAAATATGTCCTTCTCCCATGGGGGCCGTTCACCCTCATTAGGAACATATGCTCACTCAGCCATCCTTCTTCAACGGCTCTCTTTATGGTGAGCCTAAAAGCGAGCTTTTTGAGACCTATCGTGTTCCCTCCGTACTGTGTGTTGGCCGAGAAAACAGTTTCACTCTCCAAGTCGATGTAAATCCTTCTCTTGTCTATGTTCTTGCTGGTCTTTCTCTCATCAAGCTCCCCTTCACTGTGCACGAACTTCAAAAACCTCGCTTCCTTTCCAAGCCTTTTAAAGTCTTCATATCCCTTCCTGTAGAGGATGAATTCGCTGTGAGCTACATAAGCTGAATCGGTGAGCTGAACAGCGGGAATTGTAAAGATGGAATTTTGGGGTCCCAGGGTGAAGAAACACACGAAGAGTTCCTTCCCCTTCATTATATCCTTCATGATCTCGTGAATCTCTTCCAATCCCTCTTCCCTGTCCAGAGTATTTATGAAGGGGATGCTCTTTCCTCTGGGCACGAGAATTTTGGTTCTCTCCTTATCCCGGGCTTGATCATAATAGCCGTCGTAATGAACGGTATGCCCCTCCATAGCCAGAGGGTTCTCCTCACCGTACTCAATGGCTTTCTTTCTTATATAATCCTCATCTTCTGGCGAATCTGTGGCTACAAAAACCTTTGAGGGATTTAAATGCTCAATATACTTTGCCAGAAACCCGTGAAGTTCAGGGTTATCTATGGCGCTGATTTTTTCAAACTGTTCTTTTTCGAGTCTTTTTTCGAGATATTCAAGAGCATTCATAATTATCACCCATTACTTTTGTGGATATGGGACAATTCGAAAAAACACCTTAAGAACCTTTTGGCACAATGACAAGATGAAGCCCTTTTTGGACATGAAATTGGCGAATTTCCAAAGGCAAAAAAAGAGTGAAAAATCACTCCTTGGGGAAGAAAACAACCTTGCCTGTCTTTCCTGCTCTCATGAGCTCGAAGGCTTCCTCAAACTCGTCAAAACCCCTGTACTTGTGGGTTATAACCGGGTCGAGATTGAGTTTGCCGCTCTGAATCAAGGTGGAAACGGTGTACCACGTTTCCCATAGATGCCTTCCGGTTATGCCGTGAACCTCGAGTGCCTTGAATATGATCAGATTGTTAAAGTCTACGCTAACGTCCCTCGGAAAGAGTCCCAAGAGTGAAACCCTTCCTCCGGGAGTCGTTGCTTTGAGACCTTGTTCAAGGGCTTTTGGTGCGCCGCTGAACTCGAGGAAGACTTCGACACCAGCACCATCCGTTACGTCCATAACAAATTTGACGGGGTCTTCCTCTATCGGATTCACAACGTAGTCGGCTCCCACCTTCTTGGCAAGCTCTCTTCTAAACTCACTTGGTTCGCTGACGATGACGGGATAAGCACCGCTGGCTTTCGCAACGGCGACTCCTAAAAGACCCAAGGGGCCGGCACCTGTGATGAGGGTGCTCCTTCCCGCTATTGGTCCCGCCAGAACAGTATCAACCGCGTTTCCAAGGGGCTCCTGAAGTGTGGCGTACTCGGGTGGCATGTCTTTTGGATTTTTCCAAGCGTTTTGAGCCGGAACTATCGCGTAGTTCGCAAAAACTCCATCCATGTCGACGCCGAATATTTTGGTATCCTGGCAGACATGATAGCGGTTGTGTTTGCACGCATAGCACTTGCCGCAGACTATATGGGTTTCCGCACTTATATAATCCCCGACTTGGAGATCATCGACTCCGGGTCCAACTTCAATAACCTCCCCGGCGACTTCGTGCCCCATTATCTGAGGGGGATGTATCCTGCTCTGAGCCCATTCATTCCACTCGTAAATATGCAGGTCGGTTCCGCATATGCTAGTCGCCAGCACTTTAATTAGCACTTCTCCTTCTTTGGGCTTTGGAACATCGACTTCTACGAGCTCAGCACCATAAGCGGGCTCCTTTTTCATAATTGCAACCATCTTATCTTTCATGCATATCATCTCCATAAAACGCTTACATGAGTATCTAAATGCAACCCGATTTAAACTTTTTGCGAAATCTAAGGCATCTGTTCTCACAAAGTATATTAGGCTGGAAGAGTATAATACCATGGGTGAATCTATGCAGGCTGTTTTACTAGCAGGAGGCAAAGGAACGCGTTTGCTACCTTTAACTGTCTACAGGCCCAAACCCATGATTCCATTTTTTAACAAGCCCATGGCAGAGTACATACTGAAAAATCTGGTTAGCATGGGTGTTGATGAGGTTTTTGTTCTCGTGGGTTACTTGAAGGAGAGGATGATGGAATATTTTGGCGATGGCAGCGATCTGGGTGTTGAGATACACTACTCGAACGGGGATAATATTAAGCTCGGAACTGCAGGGGCAACGAAAAAAGTTGTGAATAAAATGGAGGATACCTTCATAGTCGCGTCCAGCGATGTTCTCACAAATTTGGACTTAAAGGCTTTTTATGAGTATCATAAAAGGAAAAAAGCCCTCGCCACGATTGCCCTCTCCCGGGTGGATGACCCCACCCAGTATGGAATCGCCATAATAGATAATGAGGGCAGAATAATGAGGTTTAAGGAGAAGCCAAAACCGGAAGAAGCCTTCAGCAATCTGGTTAACGCGGGGATCTATGCCTTTGAACCGGAAGCTTTTGATTTATTCCCAAAGGGGCAGAACTTTGACTTTTCAAAGGATCTCTTCCCAAAAATGCTGGAGGAGAATCTCCCTCTCTACGGATTCCCCTTTGAGGAGTACTGGAATGACGTTGGAAGACCCTCAAGCTATCTGCAGGCGGTTCATGACGTGTTCTTAGGGAGACTCAAACTTTCGGAGGTTCGTGTGGATTCCCTTAAGGGGAATATGGAATATGGAGGGGCAATCTTCACGGGTAGGAGATGCAGAATCAGACGTTTCGATGTTAGGGGCTTTGCAGTTCTGGGAGATAATATTGAGATCGGGAGAAATGTTGTAATAGATCGCTCCGTTATTTTTTCGAATGCTGTGATAGAGGAGGGTGCTGAGATTAGGGAAGCCATAATAGGGGAAAACGTTCATATAGGAAAAGGTGTCCAGATAAAAGAGGGAAGCGTTATAGGCGATAACAGCGTGATTGAGGAGTTCAGCAAAATTGGTTCAAATGTTAAGATTTGGGTGGAATCCAGGATAGGTAAGGAGAGTATAGTCTTGCCTGATTGAGGTGATATAAATGGAAGTGTATGCTTCGAAAAAATTCAATCCTGAAGAACTCGCGCTATTGGGAAGGGCTGTTGGAACCGTTGTTCAGGGAACTATAATCGTTGGAAGGGATGGGAGAGCAATCTCCAGATATGGAAAGAGGGCAATGGTCGTTGGGACAGTAAGTACGGGAACAGCAGTCATGGATGTTCGATTGATCCCCTTGGTCGTCTTAAGGGACTTCGCCCATAAGAAGGGGTTTCCTCTGGCTTACGTTTATTACAACCAGGGAGTTAAGGTGGAGATAAGCAGCATGGACATCGATGAGGTGAAAGCCATTCTGGACAGCAGGAACTTTGTGGAAGCACATCCCAATGATATAGGGGCGACAATTTATTATCCCAACGCTCTGGATGATTTTCTCCATGACATTTTCAAATATTATAACTTCAGAATTGATGGTAAAGTCCTTGTGGACTGCATGAATACCCCTGCAGCTCTTTTGTTCCCCAGACTTAACGAGCACTTTGGGTTTGAAGCAGATATAATAAACGACATGATAACCAGTTACGTGCCTCCAAAGCCCAAAGAGGTATTCCTACAGCGTCTTAAGAAGGGTAATTATTTATTCGGGCTGAGGTTTAAGCCGGAGGGGATCATAGAGTACTATGGGAAAGAGGAGAAGATATTCACCAGCACCTGGAAGTTCTTGGACTACCTGAAAGCTACTTTCCGGTGATTATCTCCCTTTTAATTTACATGTTCTTGTCTAAAAAGAGTTTAAAGCGAATATCCCTAAAACATTAAACATCTCGATTTTGGAGGTGGAGTGATGGGGATGTTTATTGTGCTGGAAGGCATAGATGGCGCCGGTAAATCAACGCAGGCGAGGCTTTTGGCTCAATGGTTTGAAAAAAGAGGTTATGAAGTAGTTCTTACAAAAGAACCCACGGATACTCCCTTTGGGAAGCTCATCAGAAAGCTCGTTTTAATTGGGGGAAAGGAGGGCATTATAGACGGTGCCAGGATAAGCCATGAAGCGGAGGCACTTTTATTTGCTGCAGACAGAGCTGAGCATGTCCATAAGTTAATAAAACCCTCTCTTGAACAGGGAAAGGTTGTAATCTCTGATCGCTATTTCTATTCATCCCTGGCGTATCAGTGGGCTAGAGGCTTGGACTTGGAATGGCTTGTGGATTTAAATAGATTTGCGGTGCGTCCTGACCTGGTTATCCTCTTAGATCTGCCTGTTAGGGAGAGTATGAACAGAATAAATGGACGTAAAATCAAAACAGAGTTTGATAAAATAGCCGAGCTTCAGAGAAGGGTTAGGGAGAACTATTTAAAGCTTGCAAAGCGCTTTGAGGAAATTAAAATAATAAACGCCTTAGCTTCTCTAGAAGATATACACAACGATATAGTGGCTCTTGTGCAGCATGAAATTTTAGGGGAGTATTGAAGGTCAGTTAACCCTCTTTTCTTCACCCTTCAGAGTGGCTAACGTTCATCATCCCCTTGAAATGGAGGCAATCATCATTTAAATACTTGTGGTATCCCGCGAGCATACTGTCAGGATAACTGTGGCATCACCCTCTGGAGCCATTCAGTCACATCACCAGGCGGCTCATCAAACCAGGAATGATGCCGGGCAAAATTATACCAGAAAGCAAACAGAAAAACTGACTTATGAATTCTCTCATTTCATACTGACACTTTTGAATTGCTCCAATCGCATTTAGGACTTCCTTCTCTGTGGGCGGCTTCTCGGTGCCGATGCATCCTGTAACTAGAAGTAAAAGGAGAATTGCAAATGCTTTTTTCATCCAGACGTCTCCTCCCGAAGTTTCTTTGCCCACTCAGGAATTTCAAACCTGTAATCAAATGTTACATTGTAATCCTTTGTGATGGTATGCGTTGTGTTCGAGGACGGCTCCACAAAGCTACTCACGTGAACCACATGGATCTTTGTGGGGAGCCCATCTCTCACCCACATCTCTCCGGAGATGTTTTCCACCTTCCGCATTTCTTCCATATATCCGGAGATGGAACCGTTTCTCTGCAGTGCAAATCTCAGGATATAGTATCCTCCTTTTCCTTCGACTCCTTCTATGGTAGCATTTTTGAAGAGGGGCACAAGTATGTTTGAGATATAGTCCCTCTGGCTGGTGATAACTTGAATTACATCCTCCCTGCTCGCATTAGCCGGCAGGAAGTCTTTTAAAAGATATTTCAAGTCGTTTAAATCCCACCTGTGGCTCTCCTTTGTGGATATGTTATCCTCTGTCCTTACAACCTTGCTGTATCCGTATTCTCCATCGAAGAACTCCCATGAGTGTGTCTTGATTGGGGTGTTTTTAATGGTGGGACCAGGGGAGATGACCTCATACTCAGCAAAGGAGACGTTTTTGCTCTTATCAAGCCCTTCGTGGGCTTTTATGGTGGAAGTGCCGTAGGGAGTTGCAATTTTCATATTCAGCATGTATGTGTAGGCGTCCACATTCTCCATCCTCTCTATGATCTCCTCCTTTGTGGGAGCCCCCATCGTGCATGCCGGGAGAGCAGCCATGAGGAGGAAGACCACTCCCAAACTCAGGAGTTTTTTCATGGAATCCACCAAAAGTTTAATTCACTTTGATGTTAAAATACTTTTCGATTTAAATAAAAAGAAAATATCACAGGACCTCAAACTTCTGGAGGAAAATCCTCAAATCTGTCTTGAAAGGTTCCTTTGCTAGTGTTATCTCCTTTTCAACGAGTGTCTTAAACTCTTTATCATTTGAAGCTTTTGATGATATCTCCTCTATTTTGGCTTTGAGCTCTTCAAAATATTCCACATATGGCCTTGCCTCAAAAAGCGCCTTTTCAATTTTCTCATTCATATCTCCTGCCTCCTACAAACCAGTACCACCACATCTTTTCTAAATCCTCTCTCTGACCGGCCATCACGAAGTATCTAATTAAAGCTATGTTTATGAAGATTAGGAGTACTGTGAAGATTGTGTATGCGGGTATTTTGAGACTCAGGAACGCAAAGTAGTCCCAGAGAAAATGGAGTAGAATTGCCAGGATAAAGTAGTTTGAGAGGGACTGTATCTTCCCCTCCGCTTTTAAACCGTACCCCACACCTATAATGGCACTCCATGTTGCGTGGGCAAAGGGTGTTAGAAAAGCTCTCGTTATGGTGGTTCCCAGACCATAACCTAATCCGTAAAAGAGATTCTCCGTTGCGGCAAATCCCAGCCCCGCTGCCACACCATACACTACACCATCCATTATCCCATCCATCTGCCCCGCTTTAAATGGGAATCTCACGGCAAGTGCTTTTGCCGGCTCCTCAACAAAACCTGCAACCAGAGCAGCGTAGAATGCCGTTGCTGGAAGAAGTACATACCCAAATTCTCCCTGAACCATGATGGCTTCAAGGAGCATGGCAATTCCAACGGAGAGCGTGGCTCCTAGTATGAAAGTTCCTATGACATATTTTTTTGGCTCTGGCTCGTACTTATCCTCATGATAGAAGTACCACAGTATGGCGAGTGCCGGGGCATATGCAAAGAATATTATCGCATTTAGGATATGCATTTGATCACCATGATGAAGTTACTCCTTCGGGATTTTAAGCTTTGTCTATAATGCCGCGACTGGATTCCACATTCTTTATAACATCGAAGATGCTCCAGAGGTCTCTTATAATGTGAAGGCGTGGTATCTGCTCCAGAGCTTTTTCCTCCGCATATTTGCTTGTAATAGGGAAGTAGTACCATACATACTCCGTGTTTTCATCTCCCCTCCCCACAAAGCGCCATGGCTTGTCATCCACCCATAGGAAGATTTCATCCCCATATTTTTCTCTCACCAGACATAGTGCCTCACTAAGGGTAACCTCACGTCCAAATATTATCACATCATCGAAGAGGTCATAAAAGCCATTAAGCCGCAATCGGTATTCCTTCATGCCATCTATGAAGTCCTCGGCAGAGAAGGATATGACGACATGTCCTTCCTCCTTCAGCTTTCTTATGAGCTCCTTTGAATCATCTATAGGCTTTGTCAGCTTTGCCCTCTCATCGAACCATGTTCTTGAGAACTTCAACTTAAAAAAGAAAGGCTGGCTTATCTTCCCTTTGTGTCTCTTTTTGCCGAATTTTGGTCTTTCAAAGTAGAGCTCAATTCTGGTGAGAATTTTAGCCCATAACCCTTTGAAGGGTAGCCATGAATAATGTTTTTCCAGAGCATGGATGAACGCTTCTTCAATCACCGAATAACTGTCCACCAGTGTTCCATCGTAGTCGAAGCCTATTATCATTGACTCACCCCAACCCGGTTAAGGAGTTCTGTAATTTAACATTTTCCACTTAACCTGAGATTAACGCAAAGCATATATTATATGACTGCGAAACTTTTTGGTGATGATTTAAAGGTGATGCCTATGGGAAAGCATTATATGCCAAATTCGGCGCATAAGGAGGAAATGCTCAGGGAAATAGGATTTGAGAGTATTGAAGACCTCTTTTCGGATGTTCCGAAGAATGTCTCCTATGAGTTCAACCTCCCTGAAGGCAAGAGTGAATATGAGGTTTTCCTCGAAATGAACGAGATGCTGGGCAAAAATAAAACTGCCCTGGAAATGCCAAGCTTCCTCGGTGCTGGAACATACTTCCACTACGTACCCGCACACGTTAAATATCTCATAGAGAGAAGCGAGTTTCTAACAGCTTATACCCCCTATCAACCCGAGATAAGTCAAGGAATGCTTCAGGCACTCTTTGAGTATCAAAGCTTGATTGCAGAGCTTGTTGGTTTGGAGATAGTAAACGCTTCTATGTACGATTGGGGTACTTCCCTTGGAGAAGCTGCCAGAATGTCTGCAAGATTTACAAGAAGAAACAAATTTATCGTTCCAAAGAATCTCAGCCCTGAAAAAATAAAGGTGCTGCAAACATACGTTGATGGTGCAGGTATTGAAATTGAGTATGTGAAGTGGAATGAGAAGGGACAGATGGATCTGGAAGAGTTAAAAGAGAAAGTTGAAGGAGCCGCTGGTGTTTACATAGAGATGCCAAACTTCTTTGGACTCATTGAAGAGGAGATTAAGGCGGTTGGAGAGATTGCCCATGATAACAACGCCCTTTTTGTTGTTGGTGTTGATCCAACGAGCCTTGGGGTCTTAGAAGCACCTGGAAATTACGGAGCAGATATCGTGATAGGTGAAGCCGCCTTCTTTGGAAGCCCCATGAACTTCGGTGGGCCACGGGCGGGAATATTTGCGGTTAAGAACGATAAAAAGCTCGTGAGGCAGATGCCAGGAAGGATCATAGGGATGACAAAGGATGCGGATGGGAGGAGAGCCTTTGTTATGGCGCTTCAGACGAGGGAGCAGCACATAAGAAGGGCGAAGGCAACCTCAAACATATGTTCAAACGAGGCTCTTGTTGCTGTTGCGGCTGCAATTCACATTGCTACGCTTGGTCCAAAGGGGCTCGCAAAGCTGGGTGAGGTCATCCTCAAAAACACAGCCTATTTCAAAAAGCGCATGAAAGAAGTTGGAGAGCTGCCCTTTGAAGGCATAAACTTCAAAGATGTACCCGTTAAGTTTGAAGTTCCCTACGATGCAATTCACGAGCGTCTGCTTGAGAGGAACATTCACGGCGGCTTCTATTTGAAGCCTCACTTCCCGGAGCTCGGCGAAAGTGCACTCTTTGCAGTAACCGAGACGACGAGAAAGGAGTGGATTGATGCCCTTGTGGATGCTTTAAAGGAGATAGAAGGTGATGCCTATGTTTAAGCAGGCGAGATGGGACGAACCGCTCATATTTGAGCTCGGTGGCAGAGGAAGGGTTAGCTTTACACTCCCTGAAGCAATCGAGGACATCGATGTTCAAATCCCCGAGGAACTCAAGCGCGGGAGTCTTGAGCTTCCGGAGCTCAGCGAGCCGGAGGTGGTTAAACACTACACAAGACTGAGTGAGATGAACTATGGTGTTGATAGCGGCATTTACCCGCTCGGTTCATGTACGATGAAGTACAATCCAAAGATAAACGAGGAGCTTGCAGGGCATCCAAAAGTAACTTATGTTCATCCATATCAGGATGAGAGAACAGTTCAGGGAGCACTTCAGGTAATGTGGGAGCTTGAGCAATGGCTTAAGGAAGTTACGGGAATGGATCGCTTTACGCTGCAGCCTGCAGCAGGGGCAAACGGTGAGTTCACGGGAGTCATGATAATTAGAGCGTACCATCTGGATAGGGGCGATACAAAGAGAGATGAAATTATTGTACCCGATTCTGCGCACGGAACAAACCCAGCAAGTGCTGCAATGGCAGGTTTCAAGGTTATAGAGATACCTTCAAACGAGCAGGGAATGGTGGATTTGGAAGCTCTAAGAAGTGCTGTAAGCGAAAGAACTGCCGGATTGATGCTCACAAACCCCAACACTCTTGGAATCTTTGAGGAGGACATTCTCGAGATAGCAAAAATAGTTCACGATGCTGGAGGTCTGCTCTACTATGATGGGGCAAACTTAAATGGAATCCTCGGGAAGGTCAGACCAGGGGATATGGGCTTTGATGTGGTTCACATAAATCTCCACAAGACATTCTCAACGCCTCATGGTGGTGGAGGGCCCGGAGCCGGCCCAGTCGGTGTGAAGGATTTCCTGAAGGACTACTTGCCAGTGCCGGTTGTGGAGTACGATGGAGAGAAATACTACCTCAACTACGACCTTCCAAAGAGTATAGGAAAGGTGAAGGAGTTTTACGGCAACTTTGGAGTTCTTGTCAAGGCTTTAACCTACCTCAAGATTATGGGACGCCAGGGTTTGAAGGAAGCCAGTGAGATAGCCGTGCTCAATGCAAACTACCTGGGAAAGAAGCTGAAGGGAACGAAGGGATATGAACTTCCTCACAAAGAGCTCAGGAAGCATGAGGTGGTCTTCTCAGCGGAGCCCATGAAGAGGGATACCGGGGTTAAGGCTCTCGACGTGGCAAAGAGGCTCCTTGATCACGGATTGCATGCTCCAACCATATACTTCCCCCTCATCGTGCATGAGGCACTCATGATTGAGCCAACGGAGGGGGTTACCAAAGAGGAACTCGATGCCTATGTTGATGCCCTCAAGAGGATAAGCGAGGAAGCCTATAGCAACCCCGAGCTTGTCAAGAGTGCGCCTCACAACACGGCGGTTAGGAGGGTTGATGACGTTCTCGCCACCAAGAGACCTGTAATAACATGGCGCATGTACCGGAAGCTCAAGGAGAAGGGAGATATTGACATCTGATTTTTATTTTGATTTTGTTCATTTCTTTTTCTCTGTACTTCAGAATTACATCACCTTTTATATCCCATGAGCTCCGAATTACCATGGGTGAGCCCATGAAAGCGCTTGAGGTCGGGGAATTGAGAAAAAGATACGGGAATTTTGAGGCTCTCCGGGGGGTTAATTTGGAGATTGAAGAAGGCGAGATATTTGCCCTCCTTGGGCCCAACGGAGCGGGGAAGACCACACTAATCAGAATTATTGCGGAGGGGTTAAAATATGATTCCGGTGAGATCAGGGTCTTTGGAGAGCCGCTAACAAAAAAGACCTCCCGTTTAATAGGATATGTGCCCCAGGAAAGCATAGCTTACGATTTGCTGACCGTGGAGGAAAACCTCCGGTTCTATGCTGATATCTATGATGCTCCCAGGGATAGGATCAAAGAACTCATGGAATTTTTTAGTCTGCCCAGGAGGAAAAGGGCGAAAGAACTCAGCGGCGGCTATAAGCATCGCTTAAACCTTGCTATAGCTCTCCTCTATGAACCGAAAATTCTGATACTCGACGAGCCTACTGTAGGTCTGGACGTACCTTCTAGGAGGGAGGTGTGGGAGCTCATAGAACACTTCAGGAGCGACGGAAAGACGGTTCTCCTAGCCACACACTATATGGAAGAGGCGGAGGCACTGGCCGATAGGGTGGCGATAATCAATGAGGGAAAGATAATAGCCCTTGGAACGCCTGCTGAGCTTAAAGGACTCATAGGAAACGAGAGTATAATACAGGTGGAGGGAATTCTTAAAGGGATTGAAAGGCTGAAGGGTAGGTTTAAGATAATTGATAAGGAGGGAAGAGTGAGAATTCACGTGAAGAATGCGAGAGAGGCGCTTCCCACTGTAGTTCACGCCCTTGTTGAAGCGGGGAGCGAGATAAAGGCAATAACAGTTGAAGAACCGACTCTGGAGGATGTTTTTATGAAGCTAACTGGGAGGGGGCTTGAATGAGAGTTAAAGCCATTCTGGCGGTTTTAAGAAAGGATTTGATAGAAACTCGAAGGGAGAAGATGGTTCTCTTCTGGATTTTCGTGTTTCCTGTAATGTGGCTCCTCCTTCTTGGGGGCATATGGGGAAGTGAGAGTCCTCCAGTGACAGTGGATGTGGGCGTTGTTTATGCAAATGGCGGGAATGTGGTCGGGATAATGGAGAACGCCACTTTTGAAGGCTCCCATCTGTTTGATGTGACGGTATATTCAAGCGAGATGGAAGGATTAAAAGCCCTTAAAGAGGGCAGGATAAAAGCGCTGATGGTATTTCCCAGAGGATTTGAGGAAAACCTCACCACCGGAAAGCAGGCAAAGATTGAGGTCTATTTTGACAAAAGCGATCCTCAGGAGTACCAAATAGTAAGAGGCATAGTTGTTTCCTTCTTTTCGAGACTCTCAAAGGAAATCAGGGAAAGACAGCTCCAATACATACCTCCAGGGCATTATAATCTAAGTGCGAAAGAGATCATGGCATATATAAAGGCATCCGGGGAGCCGATAGCCCTTGAGGAGAGGGCTGTGAGCAGGGAGGCACCATCACCCATAAAGTTCTACGTCATAAGCTTCATGGGAATACAGTTCCTCTTCGCCACCATGCTAAGCATAAGCGGCTCCGTCTTCGAAGAGATGGAGAAGGGCACTCTCCGGAGAGTGGCGGCTTCCCCTGCAACGCCCTGGGACTTTCTCGTCGGCAAGATGCTTTCAACCATAATTACAATTGGAGTGAGCATATTTGTGGGAATAGGTTTTGCGAAAGTGGTCTTTGGGGAAACAGTGTTTCCGAGTCTTTTTGGGTGGGCATTCATACTTACGGCGGCAACATTTTCAATGGGTCTTGGACTGGCAATAGGAATGTCTACGGGAAGCGCTAGGGCAACAAACGCCCTTGTAAATCTCATTGCAATGCCCCTGCTGTTCCTGGCCGGGATAGTTATCCCCGAAAGTGTCCTTCCCGGATGGGCGAGACCTATAGTGAACTACTTTCCGTTAGGCAGGGCTTTGAAGGATTTAAGGCTCCTAGAATTGTACCATCGTCCCCCCATTGAGCTCCTGCCCGATTTGGCACTCCTGGGACTCACTGCTCTGGCAACACTCCTCTTTGCCGTGGTTCTCTACGGGTGGAGGGTGAAGCGTTTGGATTAATAGAGTTCGGCATATGCATCTCCTTTAAAGTGAGGAAATTCCTCCACATCCTTATCCCTTATTAGGAGCCTCTCCTTTTTCTCCGTGAAGCGCCCTATTCTGAAGGCTGGAATTCCCGCCACGTGGAGAGTTTTTATCAGTGCCTCCACATTTTCGGGCGGAGTTATCGCTATGAGCGTCCCTGTGGAAGAGATGGTGAGCGGATCCACTTCGTAAATATCAAGCACCTTTTTAACAGGTGGCGAAATGGGAATGCTCTCCATATATATCTCAAAACCAACATTCGAGTTGTCCGCTATCTCATGGAGTGCTGTTAAACCCCCCTCCGTTGCATCGTGCATACCTCTCACAAATGGTCTCGCTATCTTTGCATCCCCAACAACGGTTTCTAGGGAATACATTTCCTTTAATGTCCTTACATCCTCCGCTGAGAGCCTTTTTCTGAGTTCTTTTTCTTTGAACCATGCCGTACCCACGGCAAATTCTATTCCAACGCCCTTTGTTATTACTATCTCGTCCCCTGGCTTTGCCAGAGGGAGCTTGAGCTCTTCCTTGGGGACTATTCCCATCGCTGTTGTAGTGGCTGTAATATCTTTTATCGTTGTATAAACACCTGTGTGTCCCCCAACTATAGAAGTTTCGTACTTTCTGCACTCTTCATTGAGTTCCTTCATGGTCTCCTTGAGTTCCCCTTTCGTTGTGCCATGAGGAAGCAGTAAGTTTACAATAAGCCATCTCTGCTTTGCTCCAAAAACGGCCACATCACTCGATGCAAAGTGATATGTAAAGAATCCAAAGTGCTCCTTTGGAACACCCAGAACAGGATCAGTTGCTACAATAAGGTAGTTCTCCTCATCATATTCTATGACTGCAGAATCGAAGCCCTCCCTAGGCCCGATTATGACTTTCGAGTCGGATGAGGGGATGTCTTTGAGAATTTCGTTTAGTACTTCACTTCTCAGCTTTCCGAGGGGCAGCAAGGAACCTCACCAGTTCTTCATTGCTGTTATGATTTAAAAATGTGCCGTCCTTCAAAATATCCCGTAAACTCTCTCCACTTCCTATACGAAACTTTCAGAAACGGAAGAACCACAATCGTTCCATCGGGTTTCTAAAATATCTCCTCTTATAGACTATTTTTGGTGGTGCGGATGGCAGAGATGTTAAAAGCTCTATCTGGTGTGGAACTTAATAGGAGGACGGAGACTGAGGGAATATTTCCAATAAGTGGATATCTATTCAAAAAAGGCTCGTTGGTTGGGATTTATGTTGGGGGCAAACTCATTATGATTGAGGAAGTTCTTCCTTCTGATATTCAGGAGGGGATTTTAAGAGGTAAAATAAGAGGGAGTTTGAGAATTCTGCTCACGGATTGTGAGTTAAAGAAAATTAGACTATATTTTAGTGATGGCATAAGAGAATGGCTAATCTCCGAGAAGAACGTGGAAGAAGTTCAAGTGGGCCCGGGGGGCTTTGAACCCCCGACCACGCGGTTATGAGCCGCGCGCTCTGACCAGGCTGAGCTACGGGCCCATATGGCGCCGCCGCCCCGGCTCGAACGGGGGACCGCCGGATTAACAGTCCGGCGCTCTACCGACTAAGCTACGGCGGCACAAGCCCATTCATAGCAAGTGCAAATCCATTTATAAATCTTGCGGTTAAAGGAATACGAAAACTTTATAAACGCCCTGGAACATCATTTCAACCGTGCCCCGATGGCTCAGCCTGGTAGAGCGGCGGACTTGTAATCCGCAGGTCCCGGGTTCAAACCCCGGTCGGGGCTCCATTTTTCAGGGGCCGTGGGGTAGCTTGGTCCATCCTGCGGGCTTTGGGAGCCCGTGACCCGAGTTCAAATCTCGGCGGCCCCACCAGTGCACGCCCCGGTGGCTCAGCCTGGCGGAGCGGCCGCTTGGTAAGCGGCAGGCCGCGGGTTCAAACCCCGCCCGGGGCTCCACAAGGTTTTCTCAGAGTGCCACTGAAAGTATACATTTCTTTTAATGCTAACCGCTCAACGCTCGTTTACATATTTGGTAGATTTTCCCACCTAATTTTTAATGTTCATTCATGTTCATTGGTGAAGCTTTCGTGGCTCTCCTTCATCCATTTTTTATTTTTAAACTTTACGCAAGAGATATAAATGAAAAAATCAAACTACCTTCCGATATCCACGAAAAGCTTATATACCAAAAGCTGAAGGTTGAGGTTAGCATGTTCATGTTAAGTTCTAAAAATATTAAGGGGGCAATTCTCTGTGGCGGCGAAAAGAAAGTTTAATATATTTGATCATGAGCTGGTTCCTGAGCATAGAATATTAAGCGACGAGGAGAAAGCGGAATTGCTAAAAAAATACAATATAAAGCTTTCTCAGTTACCTCAAATCAAGGCTAGTGATCCCGCAGTTGAAGAACTCGGTGCAAAGCCTGGGGATATCATAGAAATTAAAAGGAAAAGTCCGACAGCTGGAATTTACTACTACTATAGAATAGTGGTTGAGGATTGAATTTTTGGTGAGGTGAGATTATGAGAGGTCCTACCCTTGTTGAGGTTAATCCGGATGACCTATGGTATGTTATGGAGAACTACTGGCAGGAAAAGGGTTTGGTCAGGCAGCACTTGGACTCTTACAATGCCTTTTTAGAGCATGGTCTTCAGGAGGTCATTAACGAATTTGGAGGGGTCAAGCCCGATATTCCAAACTTTGAGGTCAAGTTCGGGAAGATAAGAATAGGAGAGCCGGAATTCCAGGAGCCACAGGGACAGAGGAAGCCATTATATCCTCTGGATGCAAGAATTAGAAATCTAACCTATGCGGCACCCGTGTTTTTGGAAATGATTCCTGTGGTTAACGGTATAGAGCAGGAGTCAACAGAAGTGAGGATTGGAGAGCTTCCCATAATGCTTAAGTCCAAAGCATGCAGGCTCCATGGGATGAAGGACGAAGAGCTCAGGCGCGTTGGCGAAGATCCAAAGGATCCGGGAGGATATTTTATCATAAATGGTTCGGAGAGAGTAATAGTTTCCATTGAGGATCTGGCACCAAATAAAACCCTTGTGGAGAAGGATGAGAACAACAGGAGATACCTTGCCAAGTGCTTTTCATACAGACATGGATATAGAGCTTTGATCCAGGTGGAAAAGAGGAAGGATGGCATTCTCTATGTTTCAATGCCAAATGTCCCGGGTCTCGTAAAGTTCGTCGTTGTCATGAGGGCTCTCGGTCTTGAGAGCGATAAGGAAATTGTCGAGGCTGTTTCTGATGATCCTGAAATTCAAAAGGAACTTTTTGAAAATCTTGATGATGCGGCGGATATATTGACCCAAGAGGAGGCGCTTGATTTCATAGGAAAGAAAGCATTGCCTGGGCAGCCAAAGGAATACAGGCTTAGGAGAGCTCAGAGCATAATAGACAACAATCTATTGCCTCATATGGGTGTTTCTCCTGAAGATAGAGTTAAGAAGGCATACTATCTTGGAATGATGGCATTAAAGGTTCTGGAGCTCTCCCTTGGGATGCGTGGTGAGGATGATAAGGATCACTACGCAAATAAGAGGTTGAAGCTTGCGGGTGATCTCTTAAAAGACCTCTTCAGGGTTGCTTTTGGGCAGCTTGTTAAGGATATGCAATACCAGCTTACCAAGACCTACCAGAGAAAGGGCGAGAAGTACATGTATGAAAATGTGCAGAGGTTCGTTAGACACTCGGTTAGACCTGACGTTTTGAGTGAGAGAATAGAGCACGCAATGGCAACCGGAGCTTGGCCCGGTGGTAGAACAGGTGTCAGTCAGTTGCTTGATAGAACTAACTACATGTCAACTCTCTCGCACCTGAGGAGGGTTACTTCGCCATTAAGCAGGGAACAGCCACACTTTGAAGCCCGTGATTTGCATGGAACCCACTGGGGAAGGATCTGCCCCACGGAGACGCCTGAAGGTCCCAACTGTGGTTTGGTTAAAAACCTCTCTCTAATGGCTCAGATCACAACTGCCGTCTCTGAGGAGGATGTTTTAGAATATCTGAAAAAGCGCGGGGTTGTTGATATCCTAGAGAAAAGACCGAATCCTCACATATGGAGAGTTTACCTCAACGGGGTTCTCGTTGGAACAATAGAGGAAGGTATTGAGCTCGTTAACAAGATCAAGAGTGATAGAAGGAGCGGAAAAATAAGCGATGTCATAAACATAGCCTACTACGAGGATGTTAAGGAAATATATGTGAACAGTGATGACGGCAGGGTCAGGAGACCCCTAATTATAGTGGAGGATGGAAAACCTAAGCTAAAGAAGGAGCATGTAGAGGCAATTAAAAACGGGAAGCTCAAATGGAGCGATTTAGTCAAGATGGGTCTTATAGAATACTTGGATGCTGAGGAGGAAGAAAACGCCTATGTGGCACTATGGCCCGAGGATGTAACGAAGGAGCACACCCACTTGGAGCTCATGCCTGCTGCAATTTTAGGTTTGCCAGCTTCTTTGGTACCATATCCAGAGCACAATGCCGCTCCAAGAAACACATATGGAGCGGGTATGGCAAAGCAGAGCCTCGGTTTGGGATGGGCAAACTTCAGACTCAGGGTTGACACTAGGGGACATTTGATGCACTACCCACAGGTTCCGCTTGTTAATTCAAGGGTTATGGGTGCTGTTGGTTTCGAGGACAGACCTGCAGGTGAGAACTTCGTGGTTGCCGTGCTTAGCTACCAGGGATATAACATGGAAGATGCCATCATAATGAACAAAGCGTCGATAGAGCGCGGTCTCGCAAGATCAACATTCTTCAGAACCTACGAAGTTGAGGAGAAGAAGTACCTGGGCGGACAAACCGATCACTTCGAGATTCCTGACCCAACGGTTAGGGGATATAGAGGAGAGCAATACTACAGGCACTTGGATGAGGATGGTATAATCTTCCCGGAGTCAAAGGTCTCGGGAAAGGATGTCCTCGTTGGAAGGACTTCGCCGCCGAGATTCCTTGAAGAGCAGACCGGTCTGGGGGGAATAATACTCCAAGAGCGCAGGGAGACAAGTGAAGCGGTTAGACACAGCGAGAAAGGTATAGTTGATAAGGTTATCGTTACGGAGAGTGGAGATGGAACCAAGCTCGTTAAAGTCACCGTCAGGGACTTAAGAATACCAGAGATTGGAGATAAGTTCGCCTCGAGACACGGTCAGAAGGGTGTTATAGGCTTAATAGTGCCCCAGGAGGATATGCCTTGGAGCGAGAGCGGAATAACCCCCGATTTAATAGTTAATCCGCATGGTATTCCATCGAGAATGACCGTCGGACAGCTTTTGGAAGCCATCGGCGGAAAGGTGGCATCACTTAAAGGAAGGCGTGTTAACGGCACAGCTTTCATCGGAGAGCCGGAAGAGAAGCTTAGAAGAGAACTTGAAGAGCTCGGCTTCAAACACAATGGCAGAGAAGTCCTCTACGATGGACTTACCGGAAGGAGGCTTGAGGCGGATATATTCGTGGGTGTCATATACTACCAGAGGCTCCACCACATGGTTGCCGATAAGATGCACGCACGTTCAAGAGGTCCCGTTCAGGTTCTTACGAAACAGCCTACGGAAGGAAGGGCAAGGGAAGGAGGTCTCAGGTTCGGTGAGATGGAGCGTGACGTTTTGGTTGGTCACGGTGCTGCAATGCTCCTCATTGAACGTCTCCTCGAAGAGAGCGATAAAAGCGAAGTATGGGTCTGTGAAAGCTGCGGTCATCTGGCATTGGAGGATAAGAGGAGAGACCAAGTTTACTGCCCAGTATGTGGTGAAACAGAGCGCATAGGCAAGGTAGAAATGAGTTATGCCTTCAAGCTCCTGCTTGATGAGCTTAAGGCTATGGTAATAAGACCCAAGCTGAGATTAAAGGATAGGGTGTGAGAGCCATGCACTCAATTAAGAAAGTTATTGGAAAGATAGAGTTTGGTATCCTCGCTCCTCAGGAAATCCGTAAGATGAGTGCCGCTGAGATAACAGTTCCAGACACTTATGATGACGATGGTTATCCAATAGATGGAGGGCTCATGGACAAGCGCCTGGGCGTTATAGATCCAGGTTTGAGATGTGAGACCTGCGGGGCAAGAGCAGGAGAATGTCCGGGTCATTTTGGGCATATAGAGCTTGCCCGTCCAGTAATTCACGTGGGATTTGCAAAAACATTGTTTAGAGTCCTCCAAAGCACGTGCAGGGAATGCGGCAGGATACTCCTCACGGATGAGGAAATCGAGGAATACATGCATAAGTTTGAGTTTGCAGAGGGAAGAAGGTCGGAAATTAACAGACTGATCAAGGAAATTCACAAGAAAGTCAAGGAGAGGAAAACATGCCCCCATTGCGGTGCTCCTCAGTTCCCCATAAAATTCGAAAAGCCCACGATCTACTGGGAGACCCGGATAGATGAGGAGGGCAACGAATACAAGCACAGAATGATGCCAAGTGAAGTAAGGGACAGGCTGGAAAAGATCCCCGATAAAGATTTGTCCCTTTTGGGATTCCATCCCGAAAACTCGAGACCCGAATGGATGGTTCTAACGGTTCTGCCCGTTCCTCCCGTTACCACGAGACCTTCAATTACCCTGGAAAATGGAGTTAGGGCGGAAGATGATTTAACCCACAAGCTCGTCGATATAATTAGGATAAACAACCGTCTGAAGACCAACATTGAAGCGGGTGCTCCCCAGCTGATCATAGAGGATTTATGGGATCTTCTGCAATACCACGTTACCACTTACATAAATAACGAGACTTCAGGTGTCCCAGCGGCAAAGCACAAAAGCGGAAGACCATTAAAGACACTTTCCCAGAGATTGAAGGGTAAAGAGGGAAGATTTAGAGGCAATTTGAGTGGTAAACGTGTTAATTTCTCAGCCCGTACTGTTATTTCTCCGGACCCCATGATAAGCATAAATGAGGTGGGTGTTCCCCTAGCAATTGCGATGGAGCTGACTATCCCGGAGAAGGTTACTGAGTTCAACATGGAGAAGCTTAAGAAGCTCATATCGAACGGGCCCGATAAATATCCTGGAGCCAATTACGTTATCGATCCCGAGGGGAGAAGGATTAGGATAATGGAGACCAATAGGGAGACGGTACTTGAGATGCTCGATATAGGATGGACGGTTGAAAGACACTTGATGGATGGGGATATAGTGCTCTTCAACAGACAGCCATCCCTCCACAGAATGAGCATCATGGCACACCGCGTTAGGGTAATGCCCTACAAGACATTTAGGCTTAACCTCTCGGTTTGTCCTCCCTACAACGCAGATTTCGATGGGGATGAGATGAACCTCCACGTGCCACAGACGGAGGAAGCTCAGGCAGAGGCAAGAATATTGATGGAAGTGCAAAACCACATCATATCTCCGAGGTATGGTGGCCCTCTAATAGGGGGAATTCAGGACCACATCTCCGGAGGATACCTATTGACGAGGGAAGGGGCATACTTTACGAGGCTTGAGGTTGAGCAGATGCTGATGTTCGCCGGCGTTGATGTGGACGAGCTCCCGGAGCCCGATAGAGTGGAAAAAGGTGTGGAGTTCTGGAGCGGTAAGACCATATTCTCACTTCTCCTCCCAAAGGATCTGACAATCTGGTATGAGAACAAAGTGGGATGCAAGGATAAAGAGAAGTGCGAAAAGCTCAAGAAAGCCATTGAGGAGAAGCTGGTTCTCAGCGATGAGGAGATTAGAGAGCTTTCGGATGATGGCTTTGTCTATATAAGAAACGGCAAACTGCTCAGCGGTGTAATAGACAAAAAAGCATACGGTAGAGAAGATGGGAGGCTCTTGGATCTCATAGTAAAGGAGTATGGCACAGAGAGGGGCAAGCAATTCCTTAATCAGGTTACAAAGCTTGCAATTTGGGTTATAACTCACAAGGGATTCACGACAGCAATCGATGATGAGGATCTGCCCCAGGATGCAATAGAGAGAATCAGGGAAATCATAAGGGAGGCAGAGAACAATGTCAACAGACTCATACAGGCATATGAAATGGGAGAGCTTGATGCACATCCGGGTAAAACACTGGAGGAGACATTGGAGAGCCTTATAATGCAGAAGCTGGCAGAAGCTAGAGATCAAGCCGGTGACATCGCTTCCCAGTACCTGGGTATGGGCAATCATGCGGTCATTATGGCAAAGACTGGAGCAAGGGGTAAAATCCTTAACATTACACAGATGGCGGCAATGCTCGGACAGCAATCAATTAGAGGTAAGAGGCTCTACAGAGGATACAGGGGAAGGGTAACCACGCACTTCAAGCCCAATGATCTGGGTGCGGAAGCTAAAGGATTTGTGGTTAACTCTTACAAAAGCGGACTAACCCCCACGGAATACTTCTTCCATGCAATGGGAGGTAGAGAAGGTCTCGTTGACACTGCGGTTAGAACTGCACAAAGCGGTTATATGCAGCGTCGTTTGATAAATGCTCTCCAGGATCTCAAAGTGGACTATGACGGAACGGTCAGGGACCCCTCTGGGATTATCGTGCAGTTCCGCTATGGTGAGGATGGGGTTGATCCAATGAAGAGCTGGGGCGGAAAGACCCTGAATGTGGATAGGGTCATTGTGAGGACATTACTGAAGATGAGAGGTGAGTGAAATGCCATCCCTTTCCCCCAAATCCATTCATTCAATAGTTGAGAGTAAAGGTGCCGCTCTTCCCATAAACATCAGGGAAGAGCTTTACCAAAAACTCCTTGAATATCATAAGAAGTACAGGCTCAAGAAGAAGGAAGTGGAGGCAATAGTAAAGGAAGCCGTCGAAGAGTATGAAGGCGCTTTAATCGAACCTGGAGAAGCCGTTGGTACAGTTGCGGCACAATCCATGGGTGAGCCCTCAACCCAGATGACCCTCAACACATTCCACTATGCAGGTGTCGCGGAAATTAACGTTACTCTGGGTCTCCCGAGAATCATAGAACTTGTGGATGCCAGAAAAAACCCCTCCACACCAATTATGATGGTCTATTTGGACGAAGAACACAGATATGACAAAAAGAAAGCGGAAGAAGTTGCCAGGAGAATAGAAGGTACAACAATACTAAACCTGGCTCAGAGCATAACAACGGACATTATAAACCTCGAGATTATAGTGGACATTGAACCCGAGCGTTTGGAGAAATCTGGTCTGACAATGGAGGACATCCAGAAAAAGCTTAAGAGCTCATTCAAGACAGCTGAATTTGAAGTTGATGGTTACACCCTCATAGTTAGACCCAAGAAAGCCGAGAAGCTTTCAGACCTTAGGAAAATTGCCGAAAAGGTTAAAAGTCATCGCTTAAAAGGTCTCTCCGGTGTGAACAAAACCGTTGTTAGACCAAGTGGCGAGGAGTATGTAATATATACAGAGGGCTCAAACTTCAAGCAGGTGCTCAAGGTTAAAGGCGTTGACCCAACGAGAACCAGAACAAACAACATACACGAGATAGCAGAAGTGCTTGGTGTTGAAGCTGCCAGAAATGCAATAGTGGAGGAGATAGTTAACACAATGCAGGAGCAGGGTCTGGAAGTTGATGTTAGGCATATCATGCTCGTTGCGGATATGATGACTTTAAACGGTACCGTCAAGGCGATAGGAAGGCACGGTATCGTTGGTGGAAAGGCGAGCGTGCTTGCGAGGGCGGCCTTCGAGATTACCACTCAACACTTATTTGAAGCAGCCGAGAGGGGAGAATCCGATCCCCTTAGCGGTGTGGTGGAGAACGTCCTGATAGGACAGCCGGTGCCCGTTGGAACGGGTATGGTTAAGCTGACAATGAGGTTACCAATCCAACCAAAAGAAAAGGAGTAGAGGAGGTGTAGTTAATGGATTTAGCTTACGAGCTTAGAAAAGCTCTGGAGACTGGTGAAGTTGTCATTGGTTCAAAGAGAACAGTTGAACTTGCTAAGATTGGGGGAGCCAAGCTCATTATAGTTGCTAGAAATGCACCAAAGGATGTCAAGGAGGATCTGGAGTACTACGGCAAGCTGAGTAATATACCCATCTATGAGTTCGAGGGGACTAGCGTTGAGCTCGGAACAACATTGGGTAAACCATTTGTGGTCGCATCCCTGGCCATAGTGGAGCCTGGAGAGAGCAATATTTTAGCCCTGAGTGGGGGTAAGGCGTAATGCCCTTAAAGTTAAATACTGACCAGATAAGGTTCATAGCACTCTTTGAGAGCATGACAGGGGCTACAGCGCTCGACTGCATTATTGATCAAAATAAGAACAGACTCATCTACGTCATAAAAAAGGGTGAGATGGGTTTGGCCCTCGGAAAGAGGGGAGCAAACGTTAAGAAAATCCAGAACATGCTTGGAAAGGGCATTGATCTCATTGAGTTCTCAGAGAATCCTGAGGAGTTCCTCAGAAACATTTATAGGATAGTGGGCGTAAAGGTTAAAAAAGCCCACATCACGGAAAAGAGAGATGGGAAGAAAGTTGCCCTCCTCGATATAGCCCAGAGGGAAAAGCCTAAGGCTATAGGGAGAGGGGGCCAGACCATAAACCTGGTTAAGGATTTGATGGAGAGACACCATGGCATTGAAGATGTGATAATAATTTGAGGTGATGATCATGGCTGGTAAGAAAGCACCAAATGGTGAATTTGCTGGAAGGAAGCTTAAGCTTAAGAGAAAGAAGTTTAGATGGAGCGATATTACGTACAAGAGGAGAGTTTTAAATCTCAAGGTCAAAAGCGACCCTCTTGAGGGTTCGCCGCAGGCCAAGGGGATAGTCCTGGAGAAAATTGCCGTCGAGGCCAAACAGCCAAACTCAGGAATGAGAAAGGCCGTCAGAGTGCAGCTCATAAAGAACGGTAAGGTTATTACCGCGTTCACACCGGGAGACGGTGCTATAAACCACATAGACGAGCACGATGAGGTTATCATCGAGGGAATCGGTGGTGCAAAGGGTGGTTCAATAGGTGATATACCGGGAATCAGATACAAGGTGGTTAAGGTTAACAGAGTTTCACTGAAAGAGCTCGTTAAGGGAAGAAAGGAGAAGCCAAGAAGGTGATAGCATGAACATGGAGAGCGTTGAGAAGAGATTTTACCAACCCAAAGAAGTCAAAGTCTTTGGAAGGTGGAGCGTTGAAGACGTTGAGATTAGGGATCCATCACTAAAGCCCTACATCTCCCTGACCCCAATCATCCTACCACACACCCACGGCAGGCATGCCAAGAAGGCCTTTGGAAAAACAAATGTTCACATAGTGGAACGCCTCATAAACAAGCTCATGAGGAGCGGTGCTTCATCCCACAAGGTTGGCGGGCACTTCATGAGGAGAGAGCACAGGTCAGTTATGAGCAAGAAAGTCAAGGTTTATGAGGTTGTTAAGGAAGCTTTTGAGATCATCGAAAAGAGAACAAAGCAAAACCCAATCCAAATCCTCGTCAGGGCGATTGAGAACTCCTCCCCCAGAGAGGATACAACGACAATAGCTTTCGGTGGAATTAGATATCATATGGCAGTTGACGTCTCACCTATCAGGAGGCTTGACATAGCCCTGAAGAACATTGCCCTTGGAGCGAGCGCCAAGTGCTACAGAAACAAGGTAAGTTTTGCCGAAGCCCTCGCCGAGGAGCTTATGGCTGCCGCAAACAGGGACACAAAGAGCTTTGCCTACAGCAAGAAGGAAGAAATCGAGAGAATTGCCCAGTCTTCAAGGTGATTTCCCTTCTTCTCTTTCTGCTATTTTGGGCATTAATTCTCTAACAATATGACACTTTTTCCAACATTAAAGCGCATTGAATGAGCGGATGGCTATATCCCCTTTTAAAGAGTGCGCCAGCATTAATCAAACTCTGCTCAAGCAGGGTGTTCTGGGGAAAGATTTATAACCGAACTTTTAGAGTGAAAGATGACAAGCTCATCGAGAGAATTTGAGGTGATTGATAATGGGAAGAAGGGAAGAAATGATTAAACATATTAAGGAATTGATGGTTCAGCCCGAGAGAATTAGGAATATGGGCATTGCCGCTCACATTGACCACGGTAAGACGACGCTGAGCGACAACCTTTTGGCTGGAGCGGGGATGATTAGTGAGGAGCTTGCAGGGAAGCAGCTCGTGCTCGATTTTGACGAACAGGAGCAGGCAAGAGGTATAACAATTAACTCCGCCAACGTTTCAATGATTCACGAGTATGAGGGTCAGACTTATCTCATCAACCTCATCGATACCCCGGGTCACGTTGACTTCGGTGGTGACGTTACAAGGGCAATGAGGGCCATAGACGGTGCCATCATCGTCGTTGACGCCGTCGAGGGTGTCATGCCCCAGACGGAGACCGTTTTAAGACAAGCTCTTAGGGAATACGTTAAGCCCGTCCTTTTCATAAACAAGACTGACAGGCTCATTAAAGAGCTCAAGCTGACCCCACAGCAAATGCAGGAGCGCTTTGTTAAGGTTATTAAAGACGTCAACAGGCTCATTAAGAGATACGCTCCCGAAGAGTTCAAAGACAAGTGGCTCGTTAGGGTTGAAGATGGTAGCGTTGCCTTTGGTAGCGCCTACTACAACTGGGCTCTAAGCGTTCCATACATGAGAAAAGCAGGTGTCTCATTCAAGGACATCATAGACCTAACAAACGCCGGTGACCTTAAGACGCTCAGAAAGAAGGCTCCACTTCACGTTGTTGTCCTTGATATGGTCGTCAAGCACCTACCAAATCCATCCCAAGCTCAAAGGTATAGGATCCCACACCTCTGGAGGGGCGATATTAACTCATCAATGGGGCAGGCAATGATGAACCTCGACCCCAAGGGCAAGATGGCAATGGTTGTTACGAAAATAATCATAGACAAGCACGCCGGCGAGGTCGCTACCGGTAGAGTTTGGAGTGGAACCCTAAAGACAGGACAGGAGGTTTACCTAATTACGGCGAAGAGAAAAGCCAGAGTTCAGCAGGTCGGTATTTACATGGGTCCTGAGAGGGTTAACATGGAAGCAATTCCCGCAGGTAACATAGTTGCGGTTACCGGTTTGAGGGATGCTATGGCGGGCGAAACCGTCAGCGAAGAACCAATTGAACCATTCGAAGCTCTCCACTACACAAGTGAGCCCGTTGTTACGGTTGCCATTGAAGCCAAGAATGTCAAAGATCTTCCAAAGGTTATTGAAGCGTTGAGACAGCTTGCCAAGGAAGATCCAACGCTCCACGTCAAGATTGATGAGGAAACAGGACAGCACCTCCTCAGCGGTATGGGTGAGCTTCACCTTGAGGTCAAGCTCGTTAAGCTAAGGGAAGACTGGGGAATTGATGTTGACGTTAGTGAGCCAATAGTTGTTTACAGAGAGAGCATCACAAAGCAGAGCCCAATAGTGGAAGGGAAATCACCAAACAAGCACAACAGATTCTACATAATAGTCGAACCTCTTCCGGACAGCATATATCAAGCAATTAGAGAGGGGGACATTCCAGAAGGAAGGCCAAAGAATCCAAAGGAAGTCGCCAAGAAGCTTGCAGAGCTTGGGATGGATTATGACATGGCAAAGGGAATTGTGGATGTCTATCAGGGTAACATGTTCCTTGACAATACGAAGGGTATTCAGTACCTTAACGAGGTTATGGATCTCCTTGTCGATGGTTTCCACCAAGCAATGGATGAGGGACCATTGGCTAGAGAGCCAGTTATGAAGGTCATGGTGAGGCTTGTGGATGCAAAGATACACGAGGATAACGTCCACAGAGGCCCTGCTCAGATTTATCCCGCCATTAGAACAGCAATTCACTGCGCCATGATGAAGGCAAAGCCAGTTCTATACGAGCCATACCAGAAGGTCATAATAAACGTCCCATACGAGTACATGGGTTCAGTTAGCAGAGAGATGAACCAGAGAAGAGGACAGCTCATTGACATGAAGCAGGAAGGAGAGGTCATGACAATCATTTCAAAGGCTCCAGTGGCGGAGATGTTTGGATTTGCTGGAGCACTTAGAGGTGCAACAAGCGGTAAGGCCCTATGGAGCACGGAGCACGCTGGCTTTGAAAGAGTCCCAGGAGAGCTCGCCATTAATGTGATAAGACAGATAAGGCAGAGAAAAGGTTTGGATCCAAACCCACCGAAAGAGCAGGATATCTGCCCAATGCAGTGATCTTTCTATTTTAATCTTCCTTTTTCCGCTATATTTGTAAGCTCTTGTTCAAAAAAGGTGATGCCATGAACTTAAAAAATTATCTCTCCTCTTTTTTCTTCTCATTGTCATTATCTCTGCAAGTTAACGCTTAATGAGTCCTGCGAGATTGTGGTTATCCTTAGAAACGTTGGGAACAGGCATGTCAGAGTTCTGCCTCTGGTTCATCAAGTTACCTTGGAGTTAAGAGCTTATAATGAAGATGGTGAGGAACTACCCTACAATGGAGTTGTAACAATGTTTAAGTCCATAACAAACAGAGATTTGAAAGTATTGGAACCTGAAGAGTCCATTGAGACAAAGATTCTCTGTTATCCTTCAACTTCATGCTAAAATTTTACAAAGCCGGGAAGATATAAAATTAGAGCAGTTTACAATACTAGCAACTATCGAGGGGAACACTTTTTGCTGCCTTATTGGAGAGGAACGATAGGCAATGTCACACCAATTACAGTGGTTTCTGATCAATAACATAATTAAAGAGGCAATTCTTTGCAATGCCATCCACCGGCATGAAAATCTCATTAGTTAACTTTTTAAACCCTCTCTTGTATTCTCAGATGAACTTATGAGGCTCTCTTAAAAAAAGCGGGTTCCCCGCTCGAGGGAGCTGAAGTTATAGAAAGATTTAAAAAGCAATCCTAATCAATATGGGTTAGGCAAAAATTTGGAGGTGTGTTAAGATGGCAAAGGAGAAGCCACACGTTAATATTGTGTTTATCGGACACGTAGACCACGGTAAGAGTACAACAGTCGGAAGATTGCTCTTTGAAACAGGCAACATACAGGAGAACATAATCAAGAAGTACGAGGAGATGGGTGAAAAGGGTAAGTCATTCAAGTTCGCTTGGGTTATGGACAGGCTCAAGGAAGAGAGGGAGAGAGGTATCACCATCGACGTTGCCCACACCAAGTTCGAGACCCCGCACAGGTACATCACAATTATCGACGCTCCAGGACACAGGGACTTCGTTAAGAACATGATCACCGGTGCTTCACAGGCTGACGCCGCAGTTCTTATCGTCGCCGTAACAGACGGTGTCATGCCACAGACAAAGGAGCATGCATTCCTTGCAAGGACACTTGGTATAAACCACATCATTGTTGGTATAAACAAGATGGATATGATTAACTACGATGAGAAGAAGTTCAAGGATGTTGCCACACAGGTTACAAAGCTCCTGCAGATGCTCGGTTACAAGAACTTCCCCGTCATCCCAATCAGCGCTTGGGAGGGCGACAACGTTGTAAAGAAGAGTGACAAGACACCATGGTACAAGGGTCCAACCCTAATGGAAGCCCTTGATCAGATCCCAGAGCCACCAAAGCCAACAGACAAGCCACTTAGAATTCCGATTCAGGACGTTTACTCAATCAAGGGTGTTGGTACAGTTCCAGTTGGCAGGGTAGAGACAGGTGTTCTCAAGGTTGGTGACGTCGTCATATTTGAGCCTGCATCAACCATATTCCACAAGGCAATACAGGGTGAAGTTAAGAGCATTGAAATGCACCACGAGTCAATGCCTGAGGCTCTCCCAGGTGATAACATTGGTTTCAACGTCAGAGGCGTTGGTAAGAACGACATAAAGAGAGGTGACGTCGCAGGTCACCCAGATACAGCTCCAACAGTTGTCAAGCCAAAAGACACATTCAAGGCGCAGATCATAGTCCTCAACCACCCAACGGCAATCACAATCGGTTACACCCCAGTCCTTCACGCCCACACAGCCCAGGTTGCTGTCAGGTTCGAGCAGCTCTTAGCCAAGCTTGACCCAAGAACAGGTAACATCGTCGAGGAAAACCCACAGTTCATCAAGACAGGTGACTCGGCTATCGTCTTACTCAGACCGACCAAACCACTTGTCATTGAGCCAGTCAAGGAGATCCCGCAGATGGGTAGATTCGCCATCAGAGACATGGGTCAAACAGTTGCAGCGGGTATGGTTATTTCAATTCAGAAGGGCGAGTGAAGCCCTTTCTTCTTAATTCCTCTTTAGCTTAAATTTTAAAATTTTAAGGGGTGTCTAGGATGCAAAAGGCGAGAATTAAACTTGCGAGCACCAATGTAAGGTCATTGGATGATGTTTGTGGTCAGGTCAAGCAGATTGCAGAGAGAACTGGCGTCAGGATGAGCGGCCCTATACCATTGCCCACGAGGAAGATAAGAATTACAACAAGGAAAAGCCCTGATGGGGAGGGTACTGCGACCTTTGATAAGTTTGAGCTTAGAATTCACAAGCGTTTGATTGACATTGAAGCTGATGAGAGAGCCATGAGGCAGATTATGAGGATTCGTGTTCCTGAGGATGTTACCATCGAAATTGAGCTCATCTCATGATTCTCTCCCTTTTTAATGCCGGGGTAGCCTAGCTTGGGAAGGCGCGGGCCTGGAGAGTCCGTGGGCGTCTAGCCCACCAGGGTTCAAATCCCTGCCCCGGCGCCAAAACATCTTTAAACTCTCATTCTTATTCTCCTCGGTGGCGAATCATGGAGAACTATTTAAGGTTAATCCCTAAAAGGAATGAGAACATCAGGCTGAAAAAAATGGACGATAAGTACTATCTCCTGATTCCCATGGATTCTCCCTTCGACATAATTGCAAGAAAGCTCCATGGAGAATACAGGAGGCTGGAACTAGATGAGAGAGGTGTCTTTGTCTGGAATCTGTGTGATGGAACTAGGAATATAAAGCTCATAGGAAAGAAGGTAAGGGAGAGATTCGGAGAAGAGGAAGGCTTGTATGAAAGATTGATAACATTTATTCTGGAGCTCTATAAGAGAAATCTGATCTCCCTGGGTGGAACTGATGAATAGGGAAGCCCAAGGCACACTGCTAGCACTCTTGGGAATGATTCTCTATGGTTTGGAGCCCGTAATTATTAAGTCAAATCCTTCCAATCCCCTGAGCTTTGCGGCATTTTCCGCTCTTTTTGCTTCTATCTTTCTATGGATCTTCGTTTTGCTGGCTGGAAACTGGAGAGATTTGGAGGAAAACCCCGCACACATACCGAAAACATTTTTAATCGGGCTCTTCGGAACGGCTCTCGCATACCTCTCCTATTCTTACGGTGCCCGTTTAAGCACGGCAATAAATGCCTCTCTAATAACTAGGGCAGAGGTTCTCTTCTCATTTGTGCTTTCCTACGTGCTCTTGAAGGAGAGGATTACAAAGAAACAGGGTATATATTCCCTCCTAGTACTCCTCGGTCTAATTCTCGTCATAACTCAAGGGAGGATTATAACCCCAAAGCGAGGAGATGTTTTGCTCCTTATGGTACCCCTTTTCTGGCAGATAGGCCATGTAATAGCAAAGAACCTCCCTTACAATCCCTATTTGATAGCCACGATGAGAAACACCTTTGGAGGTCTCCTTCTCTTTATGTTTGCTCTTTCCTCGGGTTTGGAGTTTCATCCTCTATCAATCGCTGAGGGTATTATAATAGCCGTGGGTCAGGTTGTCTGGTATCTCTCCATAAAGCGCATAAACCTGTCAAAGGCAACTGCCATAATAACACCCGCCCCTGCGGTGGCAATAGGGCTTTCAATACTTCTAGGGGAAAGATTCACCCTTTATCATGCAGCTGGCTTTGTTTTAATGACTCTGGGGACGCTTGAGATAACAAAAATAAAAAGCGAGAGGAGGGTTTAATGATCTTCCGAAATTTTCTCGAGGACTCTCTTTCTTTTCTTTTCAAAGTCGTCTTTATCCAGAAATTCCCAGTAGTGTCTGGGTTCGGGAAATCTCCCATCCTTCACATCGTTCTTGTACTCTTCCAAAGCAAGTCCTATCATGCTCCTTAAATCGGCATATTTCTTTACAAAGGGAGGAACATTCTCATATATACCCAAGAGATCATGCCACACCAGAACCTGGCCGTCGCAGTGGGGACCGCTCCCAATTCCTATAGTTGGTATCTTAACCTCCTCTGTTACAAGTTTTGCAACGTCTGATAGCATGAATTCAAGAACCATTGCAAATGCTCCCGCTTTCTCAAGTGCCTTCGCATCCATCAGAATTTCTTCAATCTCTTCCTCCCTCTCACCCATTAAACGATAGCCCCCCAATCTTAAATATCTCTGAGGGGTCAGTCCTGTATGTCCCATAACAGGAATTCCGGAACGAACGAGCTTTTTTACAAGTTTGTAGTGATCATAGCCACCTTCGATCTTCACAGCGTCTGCACCAGCCTGTATGAGCCTTGCAGCGTTTTTCATGCCCTCCTCTATACTCACCTCATAGCTCATAAAGGGCATATCAGCAAGAACGAGTGCCCTTTTGACACCCTTTGCCACAGCCCTGGTGTGGTATACCATCTGATCCATGGAAACATTCAACGTATTCTCCTCTCCGTAGACAACCATCCCTAGAGAATCCCCTATGAAAATTATATCCATCCCTGCTTTGTCCGCTATGAGTGCGGATGGATAATCATAGGCTGTTACCATCGTAATCTTTTCCCGTCCCTTCATCTCAACTATCTTCTTTGGAGTAATCTCCCTCACTTCAATCCCCCAAAGCTAATAAACGGTCATTGAATATTAACCTATCGGGTGAGAACATGAAGAAGTGGGAGCATTATGAACATACCGCTGATGTGGGTATTAGGGGGTATGGAGAGAGTTTGGAGGAGGCATTCAAAAATGCCGCTATTGCACTTTTTGAAATCATGGTTAACACTGAAAGGGTTGTTAGGAGGGAAGAAAGGGAAATCGAGGTTTTTGGAGAGGATCTGGAAGATTTACTCTACAGCTTTTTGGAGGAGCTTTTGGTTCTCCATGATATTGAGGGGCTGGTGTTCAGTAATTTTGAAGTCCGGATCGAGAGAGCAGATAAAGGTTATTTATTAAAGGCAAAGGCATATGGAGAACCATTAAGTAGGAATCATGAACCTAGGAGTGAGGTAAAGGCAATAACCTACCATGAGATGGAGATCAAAAGACTTGAGGACGGCACTTGGATGGTTCAGCTTGTCCCGGATATTTGAGGTGGTTCAATGAGGGAGATGTTTGGGGAGCTCTATGAGAGGTACTCTGTTCTAGATGATAGCGATGAGTTCTGGGAGTATCTCAAAAAGCCTTTAAGGCAGAGTATCAGAATTAACACGCTTAAAGCTCCTTTTGAATCCATAAAAGAGCGCCTTGAGGAGGAGTATATCCTCGAACCGATTCCGTGGGTGAGGGAGGGATTTTTCATCAATAAATCAGAGTTCAGCGATGTCCTTGAGCATGCCCTTGGACTCATATTCCCCCAAGAAGCCGCCTCAATGATTCCTCCTGTTGTCCTTAATCCAAAACCCGGGGAACTCGTGCTGGATATGGCTGCAGCTCCTGGAGCTAAAACAACACAAATAGCACAGTACATGAGGAATGAGGGCTGCATCGTCGCAAATGATATGAAAAAGTTTAGGGTTAACATCCTCATTGCCAATTTGAACAGATTTGGAGTTTTGAATGCCCGGGTCACCCAAAAAGATGGAGCATACTTCGGTCGCTTCAGGGAGACTTTTGACAGAATTCTTCTCGATGCCCCATGCACCAGTGTGGGGATGATAAGGAAAAATTTCAAATTTGCAAAGGGCTGGAGCATGGATAGGGTTTACATGTACTCAAAAATCCAAAAAAAGCTGATTATAGCCGCCTATAAAGCTTTAAAACCTGGAGGGATTTTGGTATACTCAACATGCACGGTTGATCCCTTCGAAAACGAAGAGGTCGTGGATTACCTCCTGCGCAAAACTGATGCAAAACTTGAGAAGATAAAGCTCCCGCTCAAATCGAGCCCGCCGGTTTTGGAATTCGATAGTCATGAATATTCAAAGGAGGTGAAAAAATGCCTGAGGCTTCACCCGCAGGACAACGACACGGAAGCCTTCTTCGTGGCAAAGATAAGAAAACCATAGAGGAGGAAACCAAAAAAGTCATAGAGCTATTAATCGAACAGTATGGATATGCTCCTGATTTAATCTTTGAAATCCGGGGGAATAGAAAGGTATATGCCTATAAAGATTGTCCTCTCGATATGCAGATCCATGCCGAGAGGGGCATATATTTCGGAAAAATTGAGAGCGACGGAATAAGGCTCACGATTGAGGGGGCTTTTTTGGTGGGTCCAAAAGCCGAAAGAAATGTTATAGAGCTTGATAGGGAGAAGATGCTCAAATGGATGAAGGGGGAGGATGTACCCGTGGATTTTGAGGGGAATGCGTGGGTTATTCTCAAGCATAATATGTACTATCTTGGAGGGGGCAAGGCTTCCGGAGGTGTGGTGAGGAATTATGTGCCCAAGGATAGGAGGATAAGATAGCTCTAGGGCGTGTTTAGTTTAACTTCATTATCACGCGATCTATCCCGCAACCAACAAAGAGCGCAGCACATAACACGTTACAAATAAAAGTTACTACAAACCCAGCCAAGCCCCACAAGCCTCTTAAGTTTTGATGTGAATTGAGTTATGAGGTGAGAATATGGAAGTACCATTGAAGAGGCTGGATAATATTAGGTGGGAGATTCCAAAGTTTGATAGACGGATGAGGGTGCCGGGTAGGATTTATGCAGATGACACTTTAATCCAAAAGATGCGGGGAGATAGAACCCTCGAGCAGGCGGTGAATGTGGCAATGCTCCCCGGAATATATAAGTACTCGATAGTCATGCCAGATGGTCATCAGGGGTATGGCTTCCCCATAGGGGGTGTGGCTGCTTTTGACGTTAAAGAAGGTGTGATAAGTCCCGGAGGGGTCGGTTATGATGTGAACTGCCTTGCTCCGGGTTCAAAGATCCTCACGGAGCATGGGTACTGGGTTAGGGCCGAAGAGATGCCAAAAAAATTCAAGCTCCAGGGGGTGAAGGTTTACAACCTTGACGAAGGTCATAATGACTCATCACGGGTGGCATTCGTTGCTGAGAGAGATGTTGAAGATAACGAGCTTGCTGTGAAAATCGTTACCGAGTCCGGGAGGATCATCGAGGGGAGTGAAGAGCATCCAGTGCTCACTCCTGAAGGTTATATACACCTCAGCAATATCGGCGAGGGTGACTTTGTGATGGTTTATCCATTTGAAGGCGTGGAGTACGAGGAAAGGAGGGGAATAATACTCGATGAGGGGGCATTTAGCGATGCCGATGGTCAGATTGTAGAATATCTGAAGGAGAAAAACCTCATTCCTGTAAGATGGGATGACCCGAGAATAGGAATTCTAGCGAGGGTTCTTGGTTTTGCATTTGGCGATGGTCATCTTGGGGAGATGGCGGGAAGGCTTACCCTTAGTTTCTATGGAAAGGATGAAACGCTGAGGGAACTCAAAAAGGATCTGGAAAGGCTTGGCATTAGAGCTACCATATACGTGAGAGAGAGAGACTACAGGATCGAGACCCTCAATGGTTTGTACACGGGAAAGAGCATTTCCGCCGAGCTAAGGATTGCCTCAAGAGCCTTTGCTCTGCTCATGGAGAAGCTCGGAATGCCCAGGGGCAAGAAGGTTGAGAAATCCTACAGAGTCCCCGAATGGATTAAAAAAGCACCCCTCTGGATAAAGAGGAACTTCCTGGCCGGCCTCTTTGCCGCGGATGGAAGCATCGTAGAGTTCAAAGGAGTTACCCCATTACCGATAAATATCACCCAGTCAAAGGCTGAGGGGCTTGAGGAGAACCTCAGAGAGTTTATGGAAGAGATTGCAAAACTCTTGGAGGAATTCAATGTTAGAAGCACTATCTACCGGGTCAGATTAAAGCAAGGCGTCACGTACAGGCTCGCCCTTGTTGGTGAGAAGAGTATCAGGAACTTCTTGGGGAAGATAAACTATGAGTATTCCCCTGAGAAAAAGATCAGGGGGCTGATAGCTTACGCCTACCTACACTTTAAGGAGAGGGTTAAGGAGGAGAGAAGGAAAGCGGCTGAAATTGCGAGGGATGTCTACCAAAAAACCGGAAGTGTATCCAAGGCTTATGAAGCGGTTAAGACCGTCGTAAACAGGCGCTTCGTAGAGAGGGCAATCTACGAGGACAAGAAAGAGCCGCGTGTTCCGAAGTACTTCCCGACGTTCGAGGAGTTCGCGCGCGAGAGGGGCTACGGGGGTGGCTTTGTCGCCGAGAGGGTCGTTAAAGTCGAGAGAGTCAAGCCAAAGTACGGGAAATTCTACGACATCGGCGTCTACCACGGGGCTCACAATTTCATTGCCAATGGCATCGTTGTGCACAACTGTGGCGTCCGCCTTATCCGCACGAATCTAACAGAGAAGGAAGTGAGGCCCAAAATAAAGCAGATTGTTGATACCCTCTTTAAGAATGTCCCAAGCGGCTTGGGAAGTAAGGGAAGGGTAAGGCTTCAATGGAGCCGGTTGGATGATGTTCTTGCAGATGGGGCAAAATGGGCAGTGGAGAATGGATATGGATGGGAAGAGGATTTGGAACATCTCGAAGAAGGAGGAAGAATGGAAGGAGCCAATCCAAATGCCGTTAGTCAAAAAGCGAAGCAAAGGGGAGCCCCCCAACTGGGCTCATTGGGGAGCGGGAATCACTTTTTAGAGGTTCAGATTGTGGATGAGATTTATGATGAGAATATCGCCAAGGCATATGGCCTCTACAAAGGACAGGTTGTGGTGATGGTCCATACGGGATCAAGGGGATTAGGACATCAAGTTGCAAGTGATTATTTAAGGATAATGGAGAAAGCAAATAGAAAATATAATGTGCCATGGCCCGATAGAGAGCTTGTGAGTGTTCCATTTCAAACGGATGAGGGACAAAGATATTTTAGCGCAATGAAGGCTGCTGCTAACTTTGCTTGGGCAAACAGACAGATGATAACCCACTGGGTGAGGGAGAGCTTTGAAGAGGTCTTCAAGCGTAAAGCGGAAGATTTAGAGATGAGCATAGTTTACGATGTTGCCCACAACATAGCAAAGGTGGAGGAGCACGAGGTGAATGGAAAGAAAGTTAGGGTTGTCGTTCACAGAAAAGGGGCGACGAGAGCATTCCCACCAAAACATCCCGAAGTTCCAAGGGCATATCGTGATGTGGGACAGCCTGTTTTAATACCCGGTTCTATGGGCACGGCGAGTTATGTTCTGGCTGGGACAGAGGGGTCTATGAGAGAAAGTTTCGGCTCCACATGTCATGGTGCAGGTAGGTTGATGAGCAGGCATGCCGCCACGAGGGCATGGAGGGGAGAGAGAATTGAGCGCGAGCTCGCACAGAGGGGCATATATGTTAGAGCTGCGAGCAAGCGCGTGGTTGCGGAGGAAGCCCCGGGAGCCTACAAGAGCGTGGATAATGTTGTCAACGTTGTTCACAAGGCAGGGATTGCCAAACTTGTTGCAAGGATGAAGCCAATGGGTGTGGCCAAGGGGTGAGATCTTCTATTTTCAATTTTTGTAAAAATAAAAAGAATCACCTTAAATCGCTCGTCATGAACCTTGTGTATGCTATTGTAAACGGCAGCAGCAGTTCCACAAGAAGCATTGCAAAGCTGTTGAAGCCTGTTGAAAGTGATTCTCCCAAGGGTAAATAATCTTGGGCAGCTTCATCTCCTGCAAAGGCGCTTATTATGAGCTGTCCATAATGATGCGTTGGGTCCAAGAGGAAAAGCCTCTTTTGCCAGAGATGCCTTTTATTAAGCCACTCATCCATTGCGGGGCACGGGTTATGAGAGACTCTTTGAATCGGTTGCCCCGGTACTATTTCATAATGCTGAGGCGGGCAGTAGGGCTCTTCTCCTGCTATTTTATCTGCAGCGATGTTTACAGTGATTGGATATATTAGAGTTAGGAATATCGCCAAGGCTATTGCCAGCAGCATGGCGGTTTCCGGCTTTTTTAATATGGTAGATAGCATGATTCCCATGCTCAGAAATGTCATCATGTAAATTAGGGTGAATACCGCCGCTATTAGTGCCCTTATGAGCGAGGCACCATCTAAAGGTACTCCCAGCAGAAGGAGGTAGGCTATTGAGAATATATACCCTGTCATTATTATCGAAAATAATGCCAAACTGTTGCCAATGAATTTCCCATTTATAACCTGATCCCGGTAAACAGGATGGCTCATTAAAACTTTGGCGGTTCCTTCCTCTATTTCCCGGTTTATTGTATCCGCCCCTAGTGCTATCCCAATTATAGCTCCGAAAAGCATAAGTGCCATTAAATTTGTGGTTATGGAAATTGAAAGGGGAGTTGCCGTTATGAACCCTTCTGCTCCTGTTAGCGATAATGAGGCATGGCTAACCTCTATCTGGCCCGCAGAGTTTATTATCTCGTCCTTAATTGCATAATTGAAGAAAAAAGTTATGAGAAGGTAAAAAGCCATGAGGCTTATGAACCTCTTGCTTCTTATGGAGGAATAGAACTCCTTGAAGGCTATGTTGAGCTCTTTCATGCTAACGCCTCCCCACACGGCGCATCATCAATATAACTGCCGCAAATGCAATCACTAGAATTATCACCCCCACATATGCTGAGCTTGAGCTCTGTCTGACTCTTGCAGTGAGCTGGATTTGAGACTCCACCTGATCAGACTTCACATCTATACTTATTCTATACTCTCCAGCGGGAGTTGTTTTCGAGGGTTTTATGTAAAGGGTTATTGTTTCAATGTTCTTTCCTTCTATCTTGGCCAGTTTTTGGGGTTTCACCTTAATGTCCCATCCCTTTGGAGCATTAACCTCAATATTAACGTTGGTAACAGTGTTTCCCAGGTTTCTCAATATTAGGGGAATGCTCTTTTCCTCATCGGGCTTCAGGGATACCAAATAGTTTGATGTTTCGATGGAGAGCATATATTTCCCGATAACCTCCACTTCAATTCTCTTCTCTATTTCATTTCCCGAAGAACTCCTTAGCCTCAGTGTCGCATTATAGACTCCTGGCTGTGCGTTAAAGGATGGGATAATCCTCAAATACACACTCCTGGCTTCCCCGCTATCCACTTTTATGCTCTTGATCTCCAGGTTGCTCTGAGTATCCCTGAGGAAGTTCACTGCCCAATCGGAGGGAAGTCCCTCAATGCTCAGAGCGTACTCATCATCCTCCTTACCCAGATTTTTAATCCTAATCTCATAGGAAGGCTGGTTATTAAATCCGGTAGTCAGATGGTTGCTTTCCATTTCCACTGTGAAATAATAGGAGAGCCTCTTTAAGGTAACTGTCTCTTCTTTTTTCTCACCATCCTCCAGAATAATCTTCTCCTCTTTGCTTTCATAGCCTTCCTTGCTTACGGTTATTGTGTAATTTCCCTTTGGGAGCTCCCTCTCTAAAACTCCATTACTGTCCGCGATGTATGTCTCATTCTCAATCTGAACCTTTGCTTTTGCCACAGGTTTTCCTCCATCATCAACTATGCTCAAAATAAGTTTTGCCGGCTCTCCTTTGTGTGTTTTGTAAATGAAGACACTCACGCTTTTCTCCATTCCATTAACTGAAAATTTTATTTCATGTTTGCCAAGTTCGGCATTTCTTGGCGTTTTTACCACAAGCGTTATTTGTCCGCTTTTGTCTAGGAGGAATGATCTGATTCTCTGCCCATTTAAGGTGAAGTAGGCATCCCAGTTTGCAGGTTTCTCCTTTATCTCAAGCTCGATGCCCCTCTCATCTCCGTGGTTTATGAGGTCTATTGGAAAAGTGACGGTATTTCCGGCTTCGGCTTCCACCCCGAGGAGGGGTGTTTTAACTTCCATTCCCTCTTTTTCAATTACATCAAACGTTATTTTCCTTGTCTCGTTTCCAATGGCAAAACTCACGCTGTTTTTTCCCTTTACGCCCACAGGGATGTCAATTTGAAGGATCAGGTTTGCAGAACTCCCTGTTTTTACGTTAATTTTGCTGACCTCATAGTTATTTCCCCCTTCGAGAAACCTAACCTCCCATCCAGATGGCTTTGAGACTACTCTCAAGGGGAGATTTAAGTCCTCTCTGCCATTGTTTATCACAGTAATCGGGACTTGAATCTTAGAACCAGCTTCTGCTTTTAACCCCTCAAAGGGGTAGTAAATCTCATAATCTTTCTTCTCCTCAATCTTCACCTGCACACCAGCATGGTAGACTCTCAAAATCCCCTCGTTGTACACAAGGGCAAGCCTATCGTAAACTCTGGAGGAGTTATCCTTCACCAGCATGTCATTTCCATTTATCTTCAGAGAGATGCTTTCGTTGCTGGATTCGAGTATTTTGATAGAATATCCATCGATTTCAAAGGATGTTCCAGCCTTAGGGGCTATCTCCGTAGCCAGAGTTGGCTTGTATTGGAGGACGATAAATATCTCCTGTGTCTCCTCGTTGAAGCTTCCGGGAATTATTCTGATATCCTCCACCTCGATTATATCCTTCAGTTCTGCAACATCCTTAATTTGCTCTCCTTTGTAGATTATTGCATAGGGTTCCTGCACCTGCGAATTGTTTGTATACCCCTGAGTTATCTTAACGTGATAATCCCCCAGAATCAAAGTTTCCCCTATCTTTACCTTCCCTTCGAATACGCTTATCCATGGCTGTGACGTTCCCATTGGTAGTGTTGAAGCTAGCAAAATTAAAACCATGACAAAAACAACCTTCCTCATTTTTATCCCTCCTTTTTATAAATCGTTTTGAGGAACACGTCCTCCAGACTGGGTTCTTCAATTTCGAGGTTTATGAGAGTTATATCCTTTTTTGATAGATAGTCGGATATCTGTTCTCTTATGTCATCTCTGGCAAATATTATTGCCTTTCTCTCATTTATCCTCTCCACTCTAATTATTCCATCGAATTCAAATTCAGGCAGTGCCTGCTTTGCCTCTATCTTTATCTCATATCCTTCGAGCTCCATGAACTGTTTCTTTATATCCTCCAGTGTTCCAAGAGCCTTGAGCCTTCCACCTACGAGGATTCCAACTTTATCACTCAGCTCCTCGACTTCACTAAGGATATGTGATGAGAAGAACACTGTTTTCCCCTTTTCTGCTTCTTCCTTTACAATGCTTTTGACAAGATGAGCTCCCTCGGGATCTAAACCACTTGTGGGCTCATCGAGTATAAGCACCTCGGGATCGTTTATCAGTGCCTGGGCTAAAAGCAAGCGTTGCTTCATTCCCTTCGAGAATGTCTTGGCTTTTCTATAGCGAACGTCCCAGAGACCGACCATTTTGAGAAGCTCTTCTATACGTTTTTCTTTCTCTGATCTGTCCATGTCATAGAAGTTGGCAAAGAACTCTAGATTGCGCCATGCGGTGAGCTCGTCATAGACTGTTGCGTTCTCCGGTAAATATCCTACCCTTTCCTTGACTTTAATGGGTTCTCTGAAGACATCATGACCAAGAATCCTTATATTTCCGCTGTCAGGGATTATCAATCCCAGCATGCTGAGTATTGTTGTGGTCTTTCCAGCTCCATTTGGACCCAAAAATCCGAAGACGCAGCCTTTTTCAACGTTTAGAGTTAAACCATCAACAGCTTTGAGCTCCCCGTACTTCTTAGTCAAATTTTCAATTTCAATGGCGTACATAAAATCACCTCAGATCAGCCTTCATGAACTTGGTATAAGCTATTGCAAAAGGCAGGAGAAACATTACGACGAGTGCTACAATGCCCTGCCACACGAGAGTTAGACTTTCACCTATGGAGCGCTCTTCGAATATGCTTCCACCAAAGAGTGTCGCACCACTTATTTCGGCTTTTGTGCCGAATATTGCCCCTATAACTGAGTTATAATGGGTTGATGGAGCTATGTAGAGCATCCTACGGAGTGTCTTGTAGTAGTTCTCAAAACCCTGCTGTGGAGCCATATATTGCGTGGTGTTGTTAACCATCACCATTTGGGAGGTTGCGCTCATAAGCTCCTCTCTGTGCATGGCAAATGCAATCACACCCGCTATCATGGGATAAACCAGCTCAATGAATATTATGAGGATTATTGCAACTATAAGTGCTGTTGAGGGTTTCTTCACAAATATTGATATGAGCATCCCGATTACAAGGAAAATCAGGGTGTAGATTAGGGAGAAGGGAAGTGTTGCAAGGAGCATTGTAATGTCCCTCATCCCCACCGGAACTCCAAAGATAAGTGCCAGGGAAATGGTGAGCACGTAGAAGAGCAGAATCCCAAGTGTTATCGTTATTGTGGAACCTAAGAATTTTCCATTTATGAATTGATCTCTATAAAGAGGCTTACTTAATGTGAGCTTTATTGTCCCTTCCTGAATCTCCCTGTTGATTATGTCATATCCAAGTGCCCCGCCTAAGAATGGAAGAAGGTTTGAGAGGGCACTTGAGAATGAGGATGTGAACATAATCTGGAAGGGAGACGCTCCTTCGTAGAGCTTTTCAAATTGAGGGGTCTGTGACAGAGACCATTTCATTAAATAAACCCCACCAAATGCCATAAGCACGAATATAGTGAGGATTATGTAAAATCTTTTTGTCTTCAGCTGGAGGTAAACTTCTTTCTGGGCAATATTAAGGATAGGATGCATTAAAACACCCCCTAAGTTGGTTCAATGTGAAATAACGTCTCTTACTTATAAAATTTACGAAAAGAATAAGAAAACCATCACTCCTTTTCAACAATCACTGCAGTTCCGTAGGCAAATATCTCTGCAACGCCTGAGGCTATTCCTGAGGTCATAAAGCGAACCCCTACTATTGCATTGGCTCCCATTTCTTTGGCATGCTGTATCATCCTCCGTATGGCAATTTCCCTTGACTCAGCGAGCATCTCCGTGTATTCTCTAACTTCTCCACCAGCAATGTTTCTCAATCCAGCTAAAATATCTTTACCAAGGTGTTTAGCTCTGGCAGTCCCCCCTCTTGCAATACCGAGCACTTTAACGATCCTATATCCGGGTACGTGCTCGGTTGTGGTAATTATAAACTCCTCCATATCCACCCCTCCCATACCTCGAATTCCGAGGTAATGTTAACCTTCAAAACTTAAATACTTTTCTGTAGAGAAAGCATGGGTGATACTGTGAAGCTAACTCATGTTGATGAGAAGGGTGTTAAGATGGTGGAAGTTGGACACAAGGAAGTAGTTTTTAGAAAAGCCGTGGCGAAGGGAAAGATAAGACTCAAGCCGTAGACGATTAGGCTTATTCAAGAGGGAAAGACCAAGAAGGGAAATGTTATTGCGAGTGCGCAAATAGCTGGAATCCTGGCTGTAAAGAGAACCTGGGAGATTATCCCATTGTGTCATCCGATTCCCTTAACGGGAGTGGATATAAGCTTTGAGTTCGGCGAGGACTACATTGAAGCAACTTGTGAGGTTAGAGCATATTACAAAACAGGCGTCGAGATGGAAGCCCTAACAGGCGTAAGCGTTGCGCTATTGACGATTTGGGATATGGTAAAGGCTGTTGAGAAGGATGAGAAAGGACAATATCCAGCTACGATGATTTACGATGTGAGGGTCGTGGAGAAGGTGAAGGAGAAGTGAAGCTCAACAGTGAAGCCAAAAGGATTTACAATCAAATCACCGGCGAGATCAAGAAGAGAATTATCTTAAAAGAGAGCCTAGCATATTTGGAGCACTTTTCTCCCACAAACGATAAGGGGGAGATACTGAAGCGCCAGGCCTACCTCAAAGAGAATCTTAAACTGGTTAAGCCCGAAATGAGGAATCTTCTGCTGAAAATCAAACCAATACGTTTTAGGAAAAATTTTCTTTACGACAGGCTTTTGGTTGTTGATGAGAGCGAACTTGAAAAAGCTCAAGCGTTGGGGGTTTGTGAAGTCTCCACAGAGCCTTTAGAAGGGTACGATTTAATTTTAAGCACGATTGATGTTGATCTGAGCGTTGGGGATATTGCCCCCGAGCTCTACATAATGCCTCTCTGGGAGAACAGAGAAACTCTTGAAGCCCTTGCAAGAATTGGGGAGCTTACTGGGGAAGGAAGTGTCGCGGGAGAAATCCTTGAGGGTCTTAAAGAGCTTGATGAAGTAATGAAGCGGAAAGGGCTAATAGAGGACTTAGATGAGCTTGTAGCCTATGAAGAGAAGAGGCTCAACGAGAAGATAGCAGAAAAGCTTGAAAAGTTCAGCTTAACTTTGAGTGGAAAGGAGCTTTTAGAGTTCTTGAATGAGCTTAAAAGTGGCAACTACGAAGCAATATTCGCCCACTTTTCAGAGGTTGAAGGGGATATATTGAGCGAGATAAATGAGAGCGAAAAAAAGCTGAGTGAGATGCTCGGGTTTACAGTAGAGCTCTTTTCGAGAGAGAATCTTTACCCCGTTGAAGTATCAGCGGAGCAAATCGAGCTTTTGAGGCATGAGCTTGAGAAGGAACTCAAAGTAGAGCTCTACTTGAAGAGCCGCGAGATTTTGGAGAAAGTTAGACCTCTCCTACCGAAGCTTAAGGAAGAGCTTAAGAGAGCTTATGAGCTGGAGTTCCTCAGGGCAGTGAAAGAATTTACTGAAGGATTTACTTTTCCAGAGATTGTTGAAGGAGGCATAGCCTTTATCAATGGGAGGCACCTCTTCATTGAGCGCCCTCAACCTGTAAGCTATGTCGTTGGCAATGTCAAATTGACTTTTGATGGAACCAATGGAGAGAAGGTTCTTATCCTAACCGGTGCAAACAGCGGTGGCAAAACCTCATTGCTTGAACTTATTTCTCAAATAATTATCTTGGCTCACATGGGCTTCCCTGTAAATGCTGAGAATGCTTATGTTGAGCCTCTCGATGAGCTTTTCTTCTTTAGGCGTAAGCGCTCCTCCTACGGTGCTGGAGCGTTTGAAACAGCCCTTAGAGGGTTTGCACGCTCTCTTGTTCGCGAGGGCAAAAAGCTGATCCTTATTGACGAGTTCGAGGCAATAACCGAACCCGGTGCAGCTGTCAAGATAATTGGTGAGCTATTGAAAATTGCCCATGAAAAAGGCTTTTATGTTGTCATTGTGTCCCACTTAGGTGAGGATTTGATGAAGATTCTCCCCTTTGCAAGAGTGGACGGTATCGAGGCAAAGGGACTCGATGAACATCTAAACCTAATAGTTGATAGACAGCCGAAGTTTGGCGTTTTGGGCAAGAGCACTCCAGAGCTGATAGTCCAAAGGCTCTATCACAAAAAGAGAGGCAGGGAAAAGGAAATTTTTGAGAGAGTCTTGGGAGCTTTTAGAGGCTGAAATCCCACCGCTCTTTTAAAGCCATTTTCTGTGTTTTGATATGTGGTAAAGAGCTAAAAATGAAGCCAGTGTTGAGAGGTATGGGCTCACCATATAGAGCGGGGTAAAAAGTGCAAATATTGGGACAGCGGCCAACAATAGCTTTAAGCTTTCGAAGAGATACGTCATTCCAAGCTTTGTGAGAGCGTAGAGCCCTATTAGACTTATTATGAGTTCAATTGGATAAAACATCACCTTACTGTTCGCAAGACAAAAAGTCCAGGGGTGGGGGTTGAGCCCTATAATTCTATCACTCAATAGGGGTATTCCACGAGCATAGAAATCGCAGAGTAAATGGAGTGCGTTTCCTAAAAGCCCGTATGGGCCAAACGGGAGAACATAAGCAAAGGACACAATAGAGTGATTGAAGAATGCTCTAGTGGGAGAGCTCCAAGAGGGATGGACAATGATCATCTGGACATAGCTCAAATCTGGCGCTAAGCTCCCCAATATTAGTTTTGCACTCTTTTTTCTGTCAAGCTTTAAAAAATAGGCGAATATAAAACCCAAGAGAATGTGTGTTGTTCCAAGCATCCAACCACCTTCTTTACTTTATCCACTTCCTCTCCCTCACATACCTTCCCCTGCTCTCAATCTCCCCTATTTTCTCTTTTACCTCATCCGTTTTTTCTTTGCCTCTAATCTCTGCATACCCCTGGAGAACAGCTTCAAATCCCTTATCGAACCATTTATAGTGAGTGCTCTCCATAGCGCGCTTTAAGAGGTGTAAATCAACACCTTGGGCTTCTAATGTTGGGTCAAAGTCCGCAAGACCGAAGTCTATGAAGTAAATTTTTCCCCCTTTAAGGACCATATTTGACGTCGTTAAATCGCCGTGCACGATTCCGGCTTCGTGTATCTTCCCGAGTTGCCTTCCAATTTCTTTGCACAGTTCCAAGCGCTCTTTCATTGGCACTCTATCGAGGAGCTCCTTTAAGCGTTCTCCCTCGATGAATTCCATCACAATTCTCATGTCCTTAAGGTCAACCTCATAAATATGGGGTACATTTACACCAGATTTCTTAGCCCTGTGCAGTATTCTCGCTTCTCTAACGGTCCTTTCCCTTCTAAGCTTTTCATCTATCTCTTTTATGCGATATTTCTTTGGTATCCTGTCCTTTATTATGACCTTCTCTGTGCCTAACGGGAAATAGAGCTCTTTAAAACTGGCTAGATATATCCTAGCCTCGGCACCTTGCTTTATCA